>JBIOJD010000208.1:0-6940 GCA_044450485.1 Polyangiales bacterium
CTTCACGACGATGCGTTTGGCCGTGGAGAGCGCAGCGCGCGGACCCTTGTCGGCTTTCACGAGGCCTCCGGCCGGTTGCTCGATGCGGGCGCAATACTGCTGCCCGCCCCGGGCGGAGGCAAGCCGTGGAATCGCGGCAGCTCGACGGTCGAGTTCTCGCTCGGCCTGCCCGTGCCTTGTACCCTAGGCAGGCGTGATCTCGAACGTGCTCGTGTCCGAAGTCCCGAAGGCCCTGCTCGCGGTCGTCGCGTTCGTGTTTGGCGCCGCGTGGGGGAGCTTCTTCAACGTGGCGATCTACCGCTGGCCGCGCGGGCTGTCGGTGGTGAGGCCGCCGAGCCATTGTCCATACTGTCGAGCGCGCATTCCCGGACGGCTGAATCTTCCGATCGTCGGGTACTTCATCCTGGGCGGCAAAACCGCGTGCTGTGGCAAGCCGCTGTCTGCGCGCTATCCGATCGTCGAGGCGCTCGGCGCGCTCTTGTGCCTGGCCGTGACGCAGCGCTTCGTGATCGCGGCCGATCCTTCGACACCGCTGCTCGGTGCAGCGCTGACTGCGCTCTGTTACTTCGCGTTCGCAGGCGGGCTGCTCGTCGCGACCTTCGTCGACCTCGAGCGCATGGAGATCCCGGACGAGGTCTCGCTGCCGGGCGCGGCGCTCGGGCTCGTGACCGCCACCTTCCGCGACCCGCCCGGCGCGGAAGCGGCGGCGCTCGGCGCAGGCGCGGGCTTCTTGCTGGTCCAAGTGCTGTTCGTGTGGACGTACGAGGCGGTGTTCGGCCGCCGCGGCATGGGCGAGGGCGACTCCAAGCTGATGCTGATGATCGGCGCGTTCCTGGGCTGGCAGGGCGCGGCGTTCGCCTTGTTTGCAGGCGCAGCGCAGGGCCTGGTCGTCGCGATCTACGGTCTGCTCGCAGGCAAGCGCCTCGCGCCCGAACCGCCACGCGGCGAAGCGCCACAAGCCGAAAGCGACGAGCACCACGAGCCAGGCTCAGAGCACACAGCCGAGCTCGAGCCACCCTCGGAGCCACCGGCCGCATGGGTGGGACACATGAAGTTGCCCTTCGGCCCGTTCCTCGCGCTCGGCGCGCTCGAGTATCTCTTCTTCGGCGACCCGCTGCTCGGCGCCTGGCTCGGCCTGTTCGAGAAGTTCTAGACCGGCCGGAACCAGCGCGCGATCAATCCAGCGGCGAGCACCACGATCGCCAGGCACACGGCGCTCAGCAGAAGAGCCCAGCCGTACGCGCTCGGCGGCTCCTCGGCCAAGACCACCCAGGACTCGGCCGTCACCGGCAGGCTCAGCTCGGTCGCGAGGTACTCGCGTACCGCACGCAGCCGACCGCCGAGCTGGCCGAACGACATCAAGCGCCCGCTGAACTCGCCTTGAGCCGTGCGCATCGGATCGCGCAGCGCTTCGATCGGGATCTGCACGAAGATCTGTCGCTGCCCCGCCAGGGGAAACACCGCATACACCTGGCCCGAGAGCGCGCGCTGGTACCGCACCATGTGCGACAGCATCGGCGCGCCTCGAACCCGCACGTAGCTGTTGGCGGGAAGCTCGGCCAGGCGCGCGCTGGTCGCCTCGCCGATGTCGACGACGCGATCCGCAGCGAACCCGTAGGACACGTCGGCCCGCAAGTGCAGCAGCAGCGCGGCCCCGGCGACCACGACCGAGCACAAGAGGCCGAGCGAGAGCAAGCGCTGGCCTTGCGGCGGAGCCGGTAGCGCCAGCAGCTCCGGGTCGACGCCGTCGCTCCCCACCCGAGAGGGCTGGGGTAGGCTGGAACCGACATCGAGCTTCGCGTCGTCCGTCATGGGAGAGCTCACCGGGGATTGGACACCGGGCGCGCGCTCGGGTTCCAGCGTCGGCAGGGCGTTTTTCTCGCCATGCAGGTGCCGGGCCGGGCTCGCGGCCGAGCTTGGCACGGGGCAGCCCGCGTGCTACCTACCCGGGCCCGCGGCGAGGCCCGCGGCGTTCGAGGAGCCCGCATCATGGCGAAATCACCGCTGCAAACCGTCAAAGAGCGCTTCAAGGACAAGGCCGGTCTGGTCTCGGCCGTCAAAGGGCTCATGAGCGACGAGCTGTGGATCGACCGGCTCAACGACAACAAAGGCTTGGACAGGGTATCGAACCAGAAGTTGCTCCACCTGCACGAGGTTCTGAGCCAGGTGAAGTCGCAATTCGGCTCGCGCGCCAAGCTGATCGACGCCATCGCCACCGCCTCGGGCCGGGCCAAGGACGCCGAGTACCAGCAGGGCCTGCAGCGTTTCCCGACCCCTCGTCTGTTCGAGATCTGCCGAAGCTCGCAGAAGCGCGCCAAGGCCTGATCGACGTCAAACACCTCGGTGCGTGGATTCGCGCACTTAGCCGAGCGTTCGCACGGACCGCCGTGAGCTTCGCGGTTTTGCGTAGAGAGCGCGGGCCGGCTCTGGTACCACGGACGCCTCTCTGTGACGCATGGCTGAGTTCGTCCACCTGCACGTTCACTCCCAGTACTCGATGCTGGACAGCGCGCTGCGCCTCGAAGGCATGGTCGAGCGCGCCAAGCGCCTGAAGATGCCAGCGCTGGCGCTCACCGATCACGGCAACATGTTCGGCGCGGTCCAGTTCCACAAGGCCTGCAGCGACGCAGGCGTGCGCCCGATCCTCGGCTGCGAGGTCAACCTCTGCCGCGATCACCGCGCCGAGCGCAGCCAGAGCCACCACCTCGTTCTGCTCGCGAACGGTCAGCAGGGCTATCGCAATCTCGTTCGCCTGGTGAGCCTCGGCTGGGTCGACGGCCTGTCGCAAGGCAAGCCGCGCATCGATTTCGAACAGCTGCGCGCCCACCACGAGGGGCTGATCGGCACGAGCGCGTGCATGGGTGGCTGGCTCGCGCAGCAAGTGCTGCAGCACGGCGAGCAGGCGGGCCGCGAAGCGCTCGGCACGCTCCGCGATTGCCTCGATCCGGGCGCGCTCTACGTGGAGCTGCAGGACCACGGCTTCGTCGAGCAGAAGCCGCTCAACCAAGTGCTCGTGGCGCTCGCGCGGGAGCTGTCGGTGCCGCTGGTGGCGAGCAACGACTGCCACTATATGGAGCGCCAGCACGCGCGCGCGCAGATGGTGTTGCAGTGCATCTCGGCCGGCGTCTCGGTCGCGGACATGCAGCGCAGCCACCACGGCTCCGAAGAGCTCTACTTCAAGAGCCAAGCCGAGATGGCGGCGCTCTTCCACGAGCTGCCGGAAGCGCTCCGCAACACGCTGGCCATTGCAGAACAATGCGGCGGCAGCGCGAACCCGTGCGGCAAGCCGATGCTCCCGCGCTTTCAGGTGCCGGACGGACAAAGCGAAGAGGGCTTCTTCCGCGAGCTCGCGCGCGAGGGTCTACGCCAGCGCTTCGAGGAGCTGCAAGTGGTCGGCCGGCACGTGAATCACGACGGCTATCGCGCTCGGCTCGAAATGGAATGCGACGTCATCGCCGCGATGGGGTTCGCCGGGTACTTCTTGATCGTCCAGGACTTCATCAACTGGGCCAAGCGCAACGGCATCCCCGTCGGCCCGGGGCGCGGCTCGGGCGCCGGCTCGATCGTGGCCTATGCCATGCGCATCACCGACCTCGACCCGATCGAGCACGGGCTCTTGTTCGAGCGCTTCATGAACCCGGAGCGCGTGTCCATGCCCGACTTCGACGTGGACTTCTGCATGGATCGCCGCGACGAGGTCATCGACTACGTGCGAAAGAAGTACGGCGCGAGCAGCGTGGGGCAGATCGCCACGTTCCATCTGCTCAAGAGCCGCAGCGTGGTGCGCGACGTCGGCCGCGTGATGGGCATGACGCCCCAGGACGCGGGGCGCATCGCCACGCTCGTGCCCGAGCCGGTGCAGGGCAAGAACGTGCCGATCGCGGAGGCGCTCAAGCAAGAGAAGCGGCTGAAGTCCGCGTACGACGACGAAGGCCAGGTCCGCGAGCTGCTCGACACCGCGATGAGCCTCGAGAACCTCAATCGCCACGCAGGGATGCACGCCGCGGGCGTGGTCATCAGCGCGGGCCCGTTGTGGGACCACGTGCCGGTGTTCTGCCCCGAGCCCCACCTCTACGTCACCCAATATCATAAGGACGACGTCGAGTCGGCCGGGCTGATCAAGTTCGACTTCCTGGGCCTCAAGACCCTGACCACGCTCAAGATCGCGGTCGAGCTGATCGACAAGCGACCCGACCGCAAGGACAACCCGTTCCACCTCGAACGGATCGCGATGGACGACGCGGCCACCTACGCCCTGCTGTCGTCGGGCGAGACCACGAACGTGTTCCAGCTCGAGTCGAGCGGGATGCAGGCCTTGATCAAGCGCCTCAAGCCCGATTGCTTCGAAGACATCATCGCGCTGTGCGCGCTCTACCGGCCGGGCCCGCTGGGCTCGGGCATGGTCGACGACTATGTCGAGGGCAAGCACGGTCGCAAGAAGGTCCAGTACCCGCACCCGTGTCTGCAGAACATCCTGAAGGACACCTTCGGGGTGATGGTCTACCAAGAGCAGGTGATGCAAGCCGCCCGGGAGATGGCCGGCTACTCGCTCGGTGGCGCGGACCTGCTGCGCCGCGCCATGGGCAAGAAGAAGAAGGAGGAGATGGAGAAGCAGAAGCTCACCTTCATCGACGGCTCGCGCAACAACGGCCACTCGGCCGAGGACGCCGATCGGGTGTTCGAGCTGATGAGCCACTTCGCCGGCTACGGCTTCAACAAGTCGCACTCCGCCGCCTATGCGCTCGTCGCCTACCAGTGCGCATACCTGAAGGCGCACTACCCGGTCGAGTTCCTGTGCGCGACCATGACCGCCGACAAGGACAAGATCGACAAGGTGGTGCGCACAGTGGCCGAGGCGCGCGCGATGGGGATCACCGTGCTCCCGCCCGACGTGAACGAGAGCGCGGTGGGATTCACCGTCGTCTATGACGAGTCACACGACCCACCGACCCCGGCCGCGCTCGCTTCCCAGCCGGTGGCGCTGAACGGAAAGCTGCGAGACCCGATGCGGCCGCGCATTCGCTTTGGTCTCGGCGCGGTCAAGGGCGTGGGCAGCGCCGCGCTCGAGGCGATCCTGGACAGCCGTGCAGGCTCGGGCGAGACGCCCGACGCGCCGCGCGCGTTCGTCGACCTGTTCGACTTCGCATCGCGCGTCGACCTGCGACGGGTCAACAAGAGCGTGGTCGAAGCGCTGGTGCAGTGCGGTGCCATGGACAGCCTGCATGAGCCCGTGAGCGTTTCTCGCGCGCGCGCCTTCGCGGCGATCGACGCGGCCATCGAGCGCGGCAAGACCGCGAGCGCCGACCGCGAGAGCGGCCAGACCGACCTCTTCGGCATGCTCAACGCGGGCGAGTCGCAAGCGCAGCCGGCCACGAACGCAGGCTTTCCCCAAGCGCCAGCCTGGGAGCGCAGGGTCTTGCTCAAGCGCGAAAAGGCCACGCTCGGCTTCTACCTCTCTGGCCACCCGCTCGACGGTTACCAGCAGGAGCTGAAGCGCTTCGGCAACTGCAACACCGCGAGCATCGCGTCTTTCAAAGATGGAACGCAGGTCACGCTCGGCGGCGTGGTGGAGGACATGCGGGTGCGCAACACCCGTGCGGGCGGCAAGGTCGGCTTCTTCCAGCTCGAGGATCCGTACGGGCGCGTCGAGGTGATCGTGCGTGAGAAGGCGCTCGAGGCGCACCGCGACGTCCTGAATGGCGAAGGCCCCGTGCTGCTCACCGGCGTGGTCCGGGAGGAGCGCGACCAAGTCCAGGACGCGGAGCCGACGCAGGCAGCCGAGGTCAAAGTGCTGCTCGACCAGATCGCGCCGCTGGCGGACGCGTTCCGCTCTCGGACGCGCTCGGTACGCGTGCGGATGCGGGTCGACCTCGTCGACAAGCAGAAGCTCCTGGCGTTGCGTCGCACGCTCGAAGACTTCCCCGGCGCTTGTCCGGTGACGCTGCAGCTCGTCAACGACGGCGCGTGGCACGTCACGATGGGCACGCGGAAGATTCTGGTCGACCCGAGCGAGGCGATGCTCGCCCGTCTCGAGCTGCTGTTCGGCGAAAAGGTCTGTGAGCTGAGGTGACGGCAACCCGAGCGCGCAAAAACCGCGCGCTGCCCCGCGCGACGGTGACCAGTAGCCCCGCTCGCGAACCGCCGGACGACGAGACCGAGCTGCTCGAGCGCGCGCGCTCGCTCTCGGGCATGAGCATCGCCGAGCTCGCTCGCCACGTGGGCCTCGGCCTGCCGTCCGAGCCGGCGCGCGCCAAGGGCTTCGTCGGAGGACTGATCGAGCGCGCGCTCGGCGCCACGGCGGGGAGCGCTGCCGAGCCCGACTTCGCCACGCTCGGCGTGGAGCTCAAGACCATCCCGCTCGACCGGCAGGGGCGGCCACGCGAGTCCACCTTCGTGTGCACGATCGCCTTGCCTGCGATGGCCGAGGCCGAGTGGGAAAGCTCGGTCGTGCGCAAGAAGCTGGCGCGCGTGCTGTGGGTGCCGATCGAGAGCGAGCGCGGCGTGGCGTTTGCGGAGCGTCGCGTGGGCATGCCGAGACTGTGGTCGCCCACGCCCGAGCAAGAGGCCTGCCTGCGCGCGGACTTCGAGGAGGTCGCCGGGCTGATCGGTCGCGGCGATGTCGAGCTGCTCGACGGTCTCGTCGGGCGCTCGATGCAAGCGCGACCCAAAGGTCCGAACAGCCGCTTCCGGACGCGCGGCGCCGACGAGCGCGGCGCGCCAACGCGCGTCGCACCACGTGGCTTCTACCTGCGGAGGACCTTCACGGCGCAGATCTTCTCGCCCGACGCCGACTCCGAAAGCACAGCCGCGCAACATTTGCTCTAAATTGCTCGAGAGCGCGCGCAGATTACGCGCATCGCGCCGCCGACACCGGCTGCAAGACAGAAAACGGGGCGCGCGAAGACCGCGAGATCGTCGCGACGAGCGCCGTGAAGGGCGA
>JBIOJD010000209.1:0-6925 GCA_044450485.1 Polyangiales bacterium
CTCGATCAGATGCTGCAACAGATCGATGCAACCTTGCGGGTTGCCCGACGTGAGCTCCTGCAACCACTCGGCGAGGCGTTCGCTGTTGCTGACCGCGCCAAAGGTCGAGCGCACCAATCCGAGCACCTCTTCGGGCTTGAAGCCGTGCAAACGCAGTGACACGCCCGCGCTCTTGACCAGGCTCGCGAATGCCGGTGCTGCGTTTGCCACTTCGTCGGGGTCGAACGCCGCCGCGACCAGCATGCTGCGCGACTCGATGCCGTGTGCGAGCGTGGAGAGCGCTGCGACGGATCCGTTGTCGGCACGGTGCAGCGCGCGCACCCCGATCACCAGAGGTGTCTGTCTCGCGAGCTGCTCGAACCACGCGAACAACGCGGTTTGAACGCGCATGCGCGACTCGCGTGGATCGTTCGCGTTGTCGGGCTTGCTCGCCCCTGGGCGCATGCTGACCTGCCCCGCAGCACCAGGTACGAAGCGAGCGAGCGTCGCCGCGTGCTCGCCCATCGCCGCACGCGCCTTCTCGGGATCGATTGCGAACAAGGCGCGTGCAATCTGGTCGATCACGCCGTAGGGGCCGGCTTGCGCGCGCGCATCGACGACGATGGCCGTGGCGCCGAGCAGTCGCGCTTCGATAGCGAGGTCGGCGAGCAGGCGCCCGCTGCCCATGCCGGCCTCCGACTCGATCGTCGCGAGAATGCCCCGACCGCTGATCGCCGCCTTGACGCACTTGCGCAGCTTGGCGCGCGGGCGCGCGCGACCCACCGTCTTGCCGCCGTGAAGATAACTCAGCGCGGACAGCGGCTCGTCGTCGCTGGGCAGCTGCGCGATCACCGAGAGCCTGGTCACGACCTCGGCGGCATTGACCGGACGTGCGAGCGGATTCTGGTCGAGCAATGCCACGATCAGCTCGTCGAGCTCGGGCGGCAGAGGATCGAAGCCGACGTCCTTGGGCACGAGCAACGACGGCGACGGAAGAGGCCTCTGCCACGCCTCGGGCAGCTGCTCCACGCTGCGCACGTGATACGCGTGACGGCCGGTCACCATCCAATACGCGAGCGCCCCGAGCGAATACAGGTCGGCGCGTTGATCGAGCATCCCACCGTACAGCGTCTCGGGTGGAATTCCCGGCGCAGTGCCCATCACCTCTGTGCTGCGGCCAAAGCTCGAAAGCGTGCCGAAGTCGATCAGCTTTGCTCGGTCGTCGTCGGTGATGCGCACGTTGCGCGGTGAGAGGTCGCGGTGCAGCAGGCTGCGGGCGTGAAGCAGCGCGAGGCAGTTGGCCACGTCGCGCAGATAGCGGCACGCCGTGCGAAAGGGCAGGGGCGCGACCTCGCGCAGGTCGCGACCGCCGAGCAGCTCCATCGTGTAGTACGCGCCGTTCTGATCGATGCCGTACTCGTAGACCTCGATGATCCGTGGATGCTTGAGCCCGGAGAGCGCGTAGAACTCGCGCTCGAACATGCGCGTGCGGCGTCGCGTGTCACCCTCGGCGAGCAGACGCTTGAGCGCGACGTCGCGGTTGTGCGTGCGATCGCGCGCTCGATACACGGCGCCCATGCCGCCCTTGGCGATCACGCGCTCGATCTCGTAGCGACCCGCGACGAGCTCCGGCTGGGGATTGGCCGCGCTCACGGCCGCGTTCCCCAGAGCCATGGTCCGGCTACGACTGCAACCACTCCATTAGGATAGCTGACGTCGTGGCGTTCGAATCGCCACATCGCGCCTGCACACCTGGTCCTCGCCAGTGGGTGTAGGTGCGCGACTGTGCATCAGGTGAAGCCGCGGAGGTATGGCAGCGCGGCCGCGGTGCGCTCGATCTGCGGCTTGGCGGCGAGCAATTCCGCGGTCGTGTCCCAGCGGCCGCTGCGGAGCTGTTCGCGTGGGCCCTGGGGAAGCGTGGCCGACACGGTCGCGCCCGCGAAGCGAAGCTCTTGCTTGCCCAGGTCGACCTCGAGCAGGAGCTGCGGGTCGAGCTCGACAGCTTGCAAGACGCGCGCGCAGTCGGTGGCTGAAAGCGTCACGCACGGAATGCCGAGCGCGACGCAATTGCCGAAGAAGATCTCCGCGAAGCTCTCGCCTGCGACTGCGCGCAGGCCCTTGCCCCAGCGCATCAGCGCTTGCGGAGCGTGCTCGCGCGATGACCCGCAACCGAAGTTGCGCCCGACCACGAGGATCTCAGCTTGCGCGCGTGCCGGGTCGTCGAACGGATGAGTCTTGCCGGCGGCCTTCTGTTGCTTGCGGTCGTCCTCGAAGGCGTGTGCGCCGAGCCCATCGAACGTGACCGCGCGCAGAAACCGAGCAGGGATGATGCGGTCGGTGTCGATGTCGTTGCCGGGGACGGCGATCGCCCTGCCCGTGATGATCTCGCGTTTGCTGTCTTGCATGGCTGGCTCCTTCCTCTGGCTTCAGGTGATCGAGAACACTTCGCGCGCGTCGGCTACTTCGCCGCTGATAGCGGCGGCTGCGACCATCAAGGGCGACATCAGCAGCGTGCGCCCTTCGGGCGAGCCCTGGCGGCCTTTGAAGTTGCGATTCGACGACGAGGCGCAAAGCTCGCGCCCGACCAGCTGATCCGGGTTCATCGCCAGGCACATGGAGCATCCCGCTTCGCGGAACTCGAAGCCGGCGGCGGTGAAGATCCGGTCATAGCCGGCCTCGATCAATCGCTTGCGCACCTGCTGCGATCCGGGCACGACCAGCGCTCGCACGCCAGAGCGCACCTTCTTGCCGCTGCTTTGCAAGTGTTTGGCGACTTCTTCGAAGTCCGAGAAGCGGCCGTTGGTGCACGAGCCGATGAAAGCGACGTCGATCTTCCGCCCGGCGATGGGGGTGCCGGGATCGAAGCCCATGTAGCGGTAGGCTTCTTCGACCAGACCGCGGTCGGTCGCGGGGTACTCCGCGGCTTCCGGGATCTTGCCGCGCACCGGCGTCGACTGCGCGGGCGTGATGCCCCAGGTCACGACCGGCTCGATGTCCTCGGCGTCCAGGCGCACCACGTCGTCATACCGAGCGTCGACGTCCGAACGCACCGAGCTCCAGTAGCGGAGCGCCGCTTCCCATGCCTCGCCCTTGGGCGAGCACGCGCGACCTTGCAGATACGCGTAGGTGGTCTCGTCCGGATTGACGTAGCCGCAGCGCGCGCCGCCCTCGATCGACATGTTGCACACGGTCATGCGCTCCTCCATCGAGAAACGATCGAAGACGCTGCCCGCGAATTCGTAGGCGTAGCCGACGCCGCCCTGAACACCGAGGCGGTGGATGATGTAGAGGATCACGTCTTTGGCATAGACACCCGGCCGCAGCGCACCGTCGACCTGGATGCGCCGCACCTTCAGCTTGCCCATCGCGAGGGTTTGCGTCGCCAGCACATCGCGCACCTGGGAGGTGCCGATGCCGAGCGCGATCGCGCCGAAGGCGCCATGGGTCGAGGTGTGCGAGTCGCCGCAGCAGATGGTCATGCCGGGCTGCGTCAGACCCAGCTCGGGACCGATGACGTGCACGATGCCTTGCTCACCGTGCTCGGGCGACAGATAGCGGATTCCGTGCTCTTTGCAGTTGCGCTCGAGCTCGACCAGCATCCGCTCGGCCATGTCGTCTGCGAATGGCCGGAGCTGGCTCTTGGTCGGGATGATGTGATCACAGGTCGCGAACGTGCGCTCGGGGTGCAGCACGCGCAATCCGCGCTCGCGCAGCATGGCGAAGGCCTGGGGCGAAGTGACCTCGTGGACGAGGTGCAGCCCCATCAGCAACTGGTACTGGCCGGAGTCGAGCATGCCGACGGTGTGCGACTCGAAGACCTTCTCGTAGAGACTCTTTCCCATGACTCATTCCTTTGCAGATTGCTCGGTCGAGTAGCGTTCGATGCGCGTGATCAGCTCGGCGCCGAGTCGGTTGAACTGGCGTAGCTCGGCTTCGCGGAGGTCGAGCCAGATGGCGTCGATCGCGTGTTGCCGGTAGGCGCGCAAGCGTTCCATCGTCTTGCGGCCTTTGCTGCTGAGCTCGTAGTGGCGCTGCCGTCCGTCGTCCTGCGACACCGACACGCGCACCAGATCCTTGTCGAGCAGTTGGCGCAAGGTCTTCGACACTGCGGCGGCGCTGCTTTCGCGGCTCTTGGCGAACATCGACGGGATGAAGTGCTCGGTTGCGATCTCTTCGAGCACGCGCCACTGCTGTTCGGTGAGATCCACGCGCGAGGCGAGCTGCTCGCGGCGTTGCTGAAACAAGTCGCACAGGCGCTGCAACTGCTCGATGCCGCGGTGCACGGTGGACAGCTCGGCGCGTGGCTCGGCCATGACCCATATAGTTAACTATAGATAATAATTGTTCAAGGGAAAGTTCTGCCGAGCCGCGGCATGGCTTGCGCTTCGAGCTGTTCATCCGTACAGTGGCGGCAATGTCTCCTCCGGGACACGACGCCGATGCTTTCGCCGCGCAGCGAAGAACACCGTGGCGCCGACCGGTTGGACTGACTGCAGTGCTCGACGCGTGGCAGGCGACGCCGCGCGTGCTCGGCAACCTGACGCTGCACGAGCGCCTACCCGCAAGCGCCGCGCGCGTGCAGCCACTTCCGACGGCGCTCGCTGCGCCGATCGCGGCTGCGCTCGCCGAGCGCGGGATCCGGGAGCTCTACTCGCATCAGGCAGCAGCGTTCGAGCACGCGGTGGCGGGTCGTGACGTGGTCGTGGCCACGCCGACCGCATCCGGCAAGAGCCTTTGCTACAACTTGCCCGTTTTGCAGGCGCTCCACGCCGACCCGAGCGCGCGCGCGTTGTACTTGTTTCCGACCAAGGCGCTCGCCCGCGATCAGGAAGTCGCGCTGCGGGAGCTGATGCGGGACGCGAAGCTCTCGGCCGGCGTGATCACCTACGATGGCGACACACCGGGCGACGCACGCCGTTCCGCGCGCAGCCACAGCTCGGTCGTGTTGACCAATCCCGACATGCTGCACTCGGGCATCCTGCCGCACCACACAGCCTGGGCGCGCTTGTTCTCGAATCTGCGTTACGTGGTCATCGACGAGCTACACGTCTATCGCGGGGTGTTCGGATCGCATCTGGCGAACGTGCTGCGGCGGCTCGATCGCATCGCTCGCTTCCACGGCTCGCGTCCCGTGTTCGTGTTGTCCTCGGCCACGATCGGCAATCCGGCCGAGCACGCCGCGCGAATGCTCGGCCGAACCGTCGAGCTGGTCGGGGAGAGCGGGGCGCCACTCGGGCCCAAGCGCGTCATGGTCTACAACCCGCCGGTCGTGAACCTCGAGCTCGGTGTACGAGAGAGCTACGTCAAGGCGGCGGTTCGGCTCACGACCGATCTCGTGCTCGGCGGCGTCACGACGCTGGTGTTCGGACAGTCACGCAACAACGTCGAGACCATGCTCAAGTACCTGCGCGAGCGGCTCGCGCGCCACGACATCCCTCCCGAGCGCGTGGCCGCGTACCGCGGTGGCTACTTGCCGGGGCTGCGCCGCGGCATCGAGCAATCGTTGCGCGACGGATCTTTGTCCTGCGTGGTGGCGACCAGCGCGCTCGAGCTGGGGATCGACATCGGCGCGCTCGACGCAGTCGTCTGCGCTGGCTATCCGGGCACGCTTGCCGGGCTGTGGCAGCGCTTCGGCCGCGGGGGCCGCCGCGGTGGCGAGAGTCTCGCGCTGCTCGTGGCCTCGAGCGCTCCGCTCGACCAGTACGTGGCACGCGAGTCCGACTACCTTCTCGGCGCGCCCGTCGAGCACGCCCGCATAGACCCCGACAATGCCGAGATCCTCGTACAACACTTGAAGTGCAGCGCCTTCGAGCTGCCGTTCGAGAGCGGCGAGCGCTTTGGCGACGTGCCCGATGAGGCAGTGCAGGACGCGCTGCAATTCCTGAGCGGTCACGGCTTGCTGCACCCGGTGCAAGGTCAGGGTACTACGCGCTATCACTGGGCGAACGACGCGTATCCTGCGACACACGTCTCGCTGCGCAGCGTCGGTTGGGACAACTTCGTGGTCGTCGACGTCGAGCGCGACGTGAGCATGGCGGAGATGGACTTCCGCTCGACCCACACCATGCTGCACGAGCAGGCGATCTACCAGCACGAGGGCGAGCAGTATCAGGTCGAGCGGCTCGACTTCGAGAACCACAAAGCCTTCGTGCGCAAGGTCGCGCCGGACTACTTCACGACCGCGATGACGTACGTGCGCGTCTCGGTGCTCGAGGTCGCGGAGCAGGTGGGGCTCGGTGAGATGAAGACGGTGGTTCCAGTATCGGAGTCGGACGAGGCGTCCGTGCGCGCCAAGGCTGGACGCGGGGACGTGAGCGTCGTCGAGAAGGTCGTGGGCTACAAGAAGATCAAGTACCACACGCACGAGAACGTGGGCTACGGCGAGGTCAATCTGCCCGAGATGCAGATGCACACGACGGCGTTCTTCCTGAACGTCCCGGAGGCGATCGTGCGGCGTCAGGTTGCGGATCGGCCTCTGGTGATCGACGCGCTGCGCGGCATTGCGCACGCGCTGCACACGGTGGCCTGCGTCGGATTGATGGCCGACGGTGCCGACCTCGGTCACACGCTCGAACAGCGCGCGCTGCAGGAGCAATCGCCTGCGGGAGAGAGCCATGGCGCGGAGCTCGCGGACGGCCACTTCTTCGATCCCACGGTCGTGCTCTACGATCGCATTCCGGGTGGGATCGGCCTCGCGCCGCGGCTATTCGATGCGCACGAGGAGCTGTTACGGCGTGCTCGTGCCGTGGTCGAGGGTTGCGAGTGCGAGCGCGGATGCCCGGCCTGCGTGGGACCCGCGATGGACCCGCTCGGGCTCATCCAAGTGGCGGCACCACCCTCGCGCAAGGTCATCGCCGTGCGATTGCTCGAAGACCTCGGCGTCAGCAGCATGCATTGAGCGCGATGCGGTTGCGTGATCAGTTGGCCGGATTGTCGTCGCCTGTGA
>JBIOJD010000210.1:0-6925 GCA_044450485.1 Polyangiales bacterium
ACCAGGCGTGAGCGAAGCACCCGGTTTGCCCCGGATCGCAGGGCATCTGCCTGCAAAGACGCCTCAGCGAATAGGCTCGGCGTCAATTTTGTCCTACAGCGGCTTGGTGCCACGGTATCACCCGCCGGGCACGTCACTACGCGCTTGCGCTTGCGGCGGCGCTCACCTGCGGCTCGTCCCGCGGTAGCAGGTGGCGCTTGAAGAGCTCGGTCCACGCGTGCCGCTCGTAGCTCGGAATCTCGAGATGGCCGCCGGGATGGATGTGCATGGCCTTGTCCTTGGAGCCGAACGCCTCGAACAGAGCGATGCCGTGGTCCCGCGCGGCAACGGCGTCGTCCCACTGGAACACGAACTGCAACGGAATTCGGATCTGCTTCGCAGCTTCAGCAAACTCGTTGGCTCCCGCACGCAATCCCGCCAGCCCGAAGACCGCGCACTTGATGCGCGGCTCAGAGGCGACGAAGGGAATGCCGATCGCAGTGCCCATCGACACACCCCAATAGCCGACCGGGGAGTGGGCACCGACGAAATCGAGCGCCAGCGCCGCATCGAGCGCTGCCCTCCACTCGGGAATGGCGCTGCGGGTACGCTCCGCCATGGCCTTCAGCCTTTCGGCATCGAACGGCGTCGCGCCCGCGCGGCCGGTGACTCGCGCACCGACGTCGCGCGCAAACGCGGCAGCCTGCTCTCGCGAGACGCGATCGCCGTGCCCTGGCGCGTCGATCGCCAGCGTCGCCCAGCCGAGCTGTCGCGCGTACTCCGCGGCGCGGGTGCGAATGCCGACCGCCTTCTTGTGCTGCGAGCCGCCATGTCCCATGCAAATCAGCGGTCGCGGCCCCTCGGCGTCGCGCGGCGCCCAGATCACGCACGGCACGGTCTCGCCCGCGACCTCCAGATCGAAGTCGCGCTGAAGGACACCGTCGACGATCTTGTCCTTCGTGAATTTCATTCGACGCTCTCCATGGCTGAGACCCCAACACCCTCTGGTATCAGCAAATTTGAACCTTTTGCAAGCCTCGGAAGCGGAACGGCTGCTGCGGCAGATGGACTCAAGGGCCGAGCAGGCCCAAAGATGATCGCGTTGCGCAATCGTGGTAGCCCTGCGGGCGGCGGGCCTCTCCGCGAGCGGTCCTTGCCGAGCCCGGAGTCGTGAGGAGCCACTCTTGCTCTGTCCACGCTGCAACAGCCGCAATCCAGAAGGCGCGCGTTTTTGCATGCAGTGCGGGACGGCGCTCGAGCTCGCGAGCTACACGCCGAAGCACCTGCAGGAGCGCGTGCTCAGCACGCGTGGCGCGCTCGAAGGTGAGCGCAAGCAGGTCACGGTCATGTTCGTCGACGTCAAGGACTCGGTGGCGCTGTCCGCGCGCGTCGGACCGGACGTCTGGCACGAGATTCTCGACGCGCTGTTCCCCGCGTTGAGCGCCGAGATTCACCGCTTCGGCGGCACGGTCAACCAGTACACGGGCGACGGCGTGATGGCGCTCTTCAGCGCGCCGATCGCGCACGAGAACCATGCCGAGCAGGCTTGCCGCGCCGCACTCGCCGCACAGGCGGCGGTCGCGCGGCTGAATCGGCAGATGCGCGCGAGCCACGGCGTTCAGCTGCAGCTCCGCATCGGCCTCAACTCGGGCGATGTCGTGGTGGGCCGCATCGGCGACGACCTGCGCATGGACTACACGGCACAGGGCGAGACCGTCGGTCTGGCGGCGCGCATGGAAGCGCTGTGCGAGCCCGGTGGCGTTCTCTTGTCCGAGCAGACCGCGCAGCTCTTGCCGCCCGGCTTTTCGCTGCGAGGCCCAGAGCCGTTCGAGGTCAAAGGCGCGGGACTGGTGAACGGGTACGCGCTGGTCGAAATCGACGATCGCATGCAGCGCTCGGTCGCACCGCGCCATCCCGGTGCGGCGCCCCTGCTCGGGCGAGCTCGGGAGCTCGACGCGCTGCGCAACGCGCTCGAGACCGCGTTCCACGGCCACGGGTGCGTGGCCGCAATTCGCGGCGAAGCGGGCATGGGCAAGAGCCGGCTCGGCTGGGAGCTCCTCGCGGAGTGCTCCGCGCGCAACATTCCGAGCCACGCCACACGCTGTGTCAGCGAGGTGCGGCGCCAGCCCTTTTCGGCGCTCGCACCGCTGCTTCTGGGTCTGCTCGGCGCGCGCGAGGGCGATGCGGTCGAAGCGACGCGCGCGCAGGTCGCGAGCACGCTTCGCGTGCGCTTCGGCGCCCTAGGAGAAGAGCTTTCGCCGCTCTTCTTCACGGCGCTCGACCTCGAGCGCGGCCTCCAAGCGCGCACGCCGATCGATCCCGAGGCGCGCCAGCGCAGGTTTCAGCAAGCCGTGCTGTCGCTGATCGAGACCTCCGGGCCTGCGCTGCTCTTGCTCGACGACGCGCATCTCATCGACGCGGCGAGCGAAGAGTTGCTCACCGCGATCGTGCCGATCCTGCCTCGAAGTCACGTGCTCCTGGTCGTGACCGGCCGCAACGAGTACGCGCCCGACTGGCTCGACGACCCCGCTTGCACGAGTCTGCCGCTCGCGCCGCTCGGCCCCGACGAGGTCGATGCTCTGCTCGTGCAGTGGGCCGGCCGCGATCCGTCGCTGTCGCACGTGTTCGAGCTCATCCAGGCGCGGGCGCGCGGCAACCCGCTGTTCGTCGAAGAGAGCGTGCGGTCGCTGGTCGAGCAAATGGCGCTGAGCGGCACTCGCGGCGACTACCGCGTGCAGACCGCGCCGAGCGCGCTCGCGGTCCCAGCCACCGTGCAGAGCATCTTGGCGGCGCGCATCGATCGCCTGGCCGACGCGGACAAGCGCGTGCTGCAGGCGGCGGCCGCGCTCGGCCAAGACCTCGATGCGGAGCAGCTGCGCACGGTGCTCGAGCTCGAGCCCGAAGCGTTCGAGCGCGCGCTGCAGTCGCTGCGACGCAGCGAGTTCGTCTTCACACCGCCGCGCGGCCCCGAAAACCGCATCGAGTTTCGCCATCCGTTGCTGCGCGAGGTTGCGTACGGTGCGCTGCTCCTGCAGCAGCGCCGCCGCCTGCATGCGCGCATCGCGGCCGTGCTCGCGAGCCCTGGGCCCTACGCGCGAGCGAGCGACGCGGCAAACGTCGCCCATCACCTCGAGCTCGCGGGCGACCCGGTCCGCGCCGCCGACCTCTATCGGCGCGCGGCCAAGCTCGCAGGTTACGCCGACACCGAGCAGAGTTACGCCTATTACGAGAAGGTGGCCGAGCTCGCTCGGCAGCGCAGCGACCTCTCCGAAGCCAATCGCTACGAGCTGACCGCGTGCATGCAACTGCTGAACCTCGGCTGGCGGCGCGGCCTCGACCGAGCCACGAGCGATCGCGTATTTCGGCGCGGCCTAGAGCTCGCACTGCAAGCAAACAACGTGGTCGCGCGCGCGACGCTTCACGCCGGCTACGGCCGCGCGCTGTCTGCGCTCGACGGCACTGAGTCGTCCATCGACCACGCGAGGGAGGCGCTGCGCGTGGCGCGCGAGACCTCCGACGCCTCGTTCATCGCTTCGATGAGCGCCGCCTACGCGCAAGCTCTGTTTCGGCGCGGCGAGCTCCGTGACGGCGTCGACGCGTGCAACGAGGCCCTCGAGCTGGCCTCCATGCAGGCCTCGGCGCGCAACCGCGGTCTCGATTTCAGCGTCGAGAGCTGGGTGTGGCTCCTCCGCGGCCACGGCCTGCTCTTGCTCGGCCGGCTAGACGACGCTCAACGCGATCTCGAAGCTTGTCTGCGGGCCGCGACCGAACGCAACGAGATCGACCTGCTCGTGGCTCCGCGCATGCACTTGGTCGACGTCAGCTACTACCGCGGCGAGAGCATGGGGACCGCCCGGCTCGCACGCGAGGCGATGGAGCTCGCGGACAAGCTCGGCAACTCACTGGCACGCATCAACGCGCGCACGGCGCTCGGCACGGCAGCGCTCGCAGCGGGCGACGCACCTGCGGCCGAAGACTCGTTTCGCGCGGCGATTCGGATCGCGACGGAGCGTTCGGCCGGAATGGAGTTCGCGCCGCGCCTGCACGTGCAGCTCGCCCAGGCCCTGTCACGGCAAGGGCGAGCGAAGGAAGCGCAGGACACCATCGGGCAGGCGCTCGAAGAAGCCCGCCGCTTGCACAGCCGCGTCTCCGAGGCACAAGCGTTGCTCGTGGGAGTCGAGATCGAGCTCTTGGCGCCCTGGCCGGCGGGCATGGTCGAGCTCGAGCAAGCGCTCGAGCGCGCGGAACAGTTGATGGATCAGACGGGCGCGCGAATCCTGCAGCCGCAGCTCTTGCTCGCCCGCGCGTCGGTGGCCGAAAGGCGCGGCGCCATGCAGGGCTCGTGAGCGCGTGACCGCAAGGTCTCAGCCCTTGCGTGCGCGCTTGGTCTTGGCCTTGCCCTTCCCGATGTCGCCGGGATGGCCATCGAGCGGGTAGCGCGTGCCGATCAAGATCGTGATGCCGCCCTTACTGACCTTCGTGTCTTCGCACTCCCAAATCGAGAGCTCGTAGTCGTACGAAGGCTTCCATGCCCACGTCACCGCGAACGGCTCCTTGCGCTCGAGGTTGCGAAGCAACACCGCGCGGATCGCCGCCTGCAGGCCGGCCGGCACCGACTGCGCGAACTTTCGCTCGAAGGGCTTGGTCGTGAAGCCCGCCAGCCACTTGTCCTCGGGCATCGGCTTGGCTCCGAACTCCTTCTTGTACGCGGCCAATCCTTCGGCCGTAGTGATGTGATTCAGGCGCACGAGCATGACTTGAAATGAAGGCATGATTTCGACCTCGCGTTGCTGGTGGGAGCTGAAACGGATGCGGTTGGCGCGCGGAGTAGAGCACGGCGCCCGCGCAGCTGCCAAGCGCGTGAGCCAGCCGAAGCCCCGACGATCCTCGCGCCTGGCCTTGTTTCCGATGCGAAGGCGCGCCTATGCTCGACGCCTGCGCACAAGACGCAAGAGGAGCCTGCAGCATGCCTCATGCCGCCATTCACACGTTGCTCGATGCCGACAGTCATGTGATGGAGTTGCCGGACTTCTTGATCGCGCACGCCGACCCCGAGCTGCGCGACCGAATGCCGCGAATCCGGGTGGAAGCGCCGCGGTTACAAGGCGGCCTGGAGGAAGCGCAGCGGCGCGGCGGGCAACCCGAAGGCCGAGTGCGCGAAATGGTCGCGCTCGGCAAGGATTTGATCGCGGGCCCAAAGGGCTATCTCGCGCTCGGCGCGTTCAACAGCGAAGAGCGCAGCCGGGCGCTCGACCAACTGGGCTTCAGCCGGCAGCTCGTGTTCGCGACCTTTTCGGAGGGCTACGCGTTCGCGGAGCAGCGCTCACTGGAGGAGCGCTATGCGGTGGCGCGTGCACACAACCGCGCGATGGCCGCGTTCTGCGAGCGCGACGCGCGTTTGATGGGCGTGGCGCTCTTGCCGCTCGACGACACTGGGGCCGCGCTGCGCGAGCTCGCGCACGTGCTCGAGCTCGGGCTCAAGGGGGTCTGGGTGCCGCATCGGCCGTGCGGCGGACGTTCACCGGGACACGAAGAGCTCGATCCGGTGTGGGCAAAGCTGGCGGAAGCAGGCGTGCCCTTCTTGTTGCACGTCGGAGGGCATCCACTGCAGCTCGCACCGACTTGGATGAACACGGGGCGGCCGCTGCCGGCCGACTGGCTCGGCGGCGGAGAAAACGTGCGCGGCAAGGACATGACCTCGTTGCATCACAACGTCGAGACGTTCCTCGGCACGCTCGTGCTCGACGGGGTGCTGGAACGCCATCCAACCCTGCGCGGGGGCGCGATAGAGCTCGGCGCCGGTTGGGTTCCGTCGATGCTCAAGCGCCTCGACTGGATCGTGGAGATCTGGCGCAAGTCGGAAGCCGAGCTGCAGCGGTTCACGCGAAAGCCCTCGCAGCAAATAATCCAGCAGCTAGCGTTTACGCCCTATCCGTACGAAGACGTCGGCGATTTGATCCGCCAATCAGACGATGCGCTGTACTTGTTCTCGAGCGACTACCCTCACATCGAGGGCGGCCGCAACCCGATCGGCCGCTTCGATACCTCGCTCGCGAATTCCGACGCGCGCGCCCAACAACGCTTCTACACCGACAATTTCCGCAAGCTTTTTCGGGTGTAGATGAGCGGCTTTCCCCTTCATCGGTCGGCCGAGTCGGGTAACGCCGCCGGGTCCTGCCGATAGAACGCGCTCAGCACCTCGTACGGCTCCGGCTCCGCGCTGCGCAGCTCGCGCGGCTTTTCGAAGAAGTGCTCGGTTGCGACGGCGAAGAACTCGGCTTCGTTGACGGCGCCGTACTCGTCGATGAACGTCGGCTCGCCGCGCTCGGCGCGAGCGCGCAGGTCGAGAAACACCCGTTCGCACACGTCGTGCCAGCGCTGCCGCTGCTCCCGTGTGGCGAGTGGCGGTGTGCCGTCAGCGTGGCCGTCGAGCATGTCCAACTTGTGCCTGCTCGGGACGCAGCACCGTGCTTGGATACACGAGAATCGATTCGACGTCACCCGCAAGAGATGACGGCCCGCGCCGCGTGGCGTAGCGCGCGCCTTCACGACGCTAGCGGTGTCGGCCTCCGGCTAGCTCACGCCCTCCTATTTCGGCACCATCGTGGAACGCCCACACGTAGTCGGGCCAACCGGCACGCTCGAGGGTGCGGTGTGAGCCGGTTTGGCGCTTCACGCGCCAACCGAGCCGCAGCAGCGCCGCGACACGTCGCGCGTAGGGAGCAGCAGACGCAGATTCAGGGGGGCATATCAGGGGGCACGCGCTTGATCTCAGCTCTGCCCAATGCGTCTAACTACTCGAATTCATTTGTCGGGGCAGCCCGATTCGAACGGGCGACCTCTTGCTCCCAAAGCAAGCGCACTACCAGGCTGTGCTATGCCCCGCGGCGACGGCAATCTAGCCAACACGGGGGCCGCGGTCAAAGCGAAGGCTGTTGGGCGGAGC
>JBIOJD010000211.1:0-6897 GCA_044450485.1 Polyangiales bacterium
CCGTCCTCGAGCAAGGCTCCGATCTCGACGTCGCCCGGGGGCAAGCGCATCTGCAGCGCGCCATGGGCTTCGAGATCGGCCCCGTCAATCTGCCACTGTGCAACGCGAGGCCAGGTCGGCGCTTCGAACAACGCCGAGCGCACGATCCCCGGTGCCGCTTCTCGGGGCCGCGCAAGCGCCGTGCTCCGTTGCTGCACGCCGCCCTCGGACCACCGTGCGGGTGCAGCCAGCTCGGTCACCGTCGAGCCCGCCGCGTCGAGCACGACGACAGCGCCCTCGTCCACCTGCACGGCGAGCGCTGCGCCCATGCGCTCGACCGAGAAGCGTGTGCCGCGAACCGCGACGCGGCGCTCTGCTGACGAGATCTCGTAGCGCTGGCCTTGGCTGCGCTTGCGAACGTGGTTGATGACACGCCCTTGCTCGAGCTCCAGGACCACGCTGTCCGAGCGCAGCGCTCGCAGCCAAAGGCGCGAGCCGGGGGCCACGATCAGCGCGGCCGTGTCCTCGAGCGCCAGGTGCAGCTCGGCGTCCGGCCCCGTCTCGAGCAGCCAGCCCTCCGCGAGGGTGGTGTCGAGCTCGAGCGAGTGGTCGACACCTCGAGGATCTTTGCCGTGAACCTCGCCGATCAACGCGGTGATCTGAGCCGATAGCGGTGCCACCACTGGGCGCGCGACCTCGCTGCTCGGAGCCGAGCGGCGCGCGTGCTCGCTCTCGGGCGGCTTCGTGCGCTCAACGAAGAACAGCGCGACCGCGGCGGCGACCGCGAGCCCGATCGCGGGCGCGACTCGCTGCACGCGGTGTCTCCGAGCCAAGCGCGCGGCCTCGCGCCGCAGCGGCAGCTCCATGCGAGCCCAATCGACCGAGGGTGCCTCCGCGGCGAGCACGTCGTCCTTGATCCGTGCGAAGCGGCGCATCCCGACCAGCGCCTCGCGGCAGGCCGCGCACGAGCCGAGATGGGCCTCCAGGCGGCCGCACGCGGTGGCGCTCAGCAGCCTGCGCTCATAGGCCTCGAGCGCGGCGAGCTTCGGCTCGTGGGCGCGAGGCTCAGCCATCGCCGTCCTCCTTGCCCGCGCCAGGCAGCACCCTGGCGAGGTCCGCGAGCGCTGGGTCGCGCGCGAGCGCCGCATACAGCTCTTTGCGCGCATAGAACAGGCGCGTACGGACGGTCAGCACGGGGGCGTCGACGATCGTCGCAATCTCAGCTGCGCCCAGCCCGACGAAGTCGTGGAGCACGATCACGGTGCGCTTCTTGTCGCTGAGAGCTTCCAGATGCACGTACAGAGCGCGCATCCGCTCGCTGCGCTCCGCATCGCCATCGGGCCGGCTCGCTTGCCCGGGCTGTCGCTCGAGCGCTTCGTTCGAAGCCGACGTCAGTTGCGGGCGAGAGCGCTGCTTGCGCAGGTGCATGCGGGCAACGTTGGCCACCACCCGATAGAGCCAGGTCGTGAACTTGCTCTGACCTTGGTAGCTCGGCAGCGAGCGGTAGATCTGCACCAGCGCTTCCTGCACCACGTCCTCGAGGTCCGCGCTGGGACCGAGCACGCGGAACGCGATCCGCGAAACGTCCCCGCGGTAGCGAGCGAGCAGTTCCTGGAGCGCCGCAGCCTCGCCGCGCTGGGCGCGGCTGATCAGGGGATCGATATCGGCCATGGGGCGCCGGCGCACCCACGGTGCGCGGAAGGCCGGGGGCGCGAACGAGGCAATACCGGTCGCGAGGGCGACCTCGGACGCGCACGCGGGGGCACTCGGCGGGGACCATACCATGCGTCTTGCCGATGCGTTGCACGGCTGAGCTGGAAAATTCACGGACTGTCACTCCAGCCGCGGAATGCTTGCGGTCCACCGGCCGTTCGGCTAGGAGCCGGCCTGTCGCACGCCCGGACGCAGAGCGCACCACGTGATCACAGTCGAGCACCTCAGCAAGCGCTACGGCGACCGCGTCGCTGTGGACGACATCAGCTTCCGCGTGGAGCCGGGTGAAGTCATTGGCTTTCTCGGTCCGAACGGTGCGGGGAAAAGCACGACCCTGAGGATGTTGACCGGATACCTCGCGCCGAACGATGGGCGGATCCGAATCGGCGACGTGGATGCGGTCGCCGACTCGGAGCGCGCGCGCCGGCTTATCGGCTACTTGCCCGAGTCGGTGCCGCTGTACCGCGAGCTGCGGGTCTCCGAGTACCTGCGGTTTCGCGCGCGATTGAAAGGTGTGCCGCGCAAGCAGGTGCAAGCGCATGTGGACAAGGCGCTCGAGCTCGCCAACGTGGCCGATGTGCGCGAACGCCTCATCGGTCAACTGTCCAAGGGTTACAGGTCACGCGTGGGCTTGGCCGACGCGCTCGTCGCCGACCCGCCGTTGCTCGTGCTCGACGAGCCCACGGCCGGGCTCGACCCGAACCAAATTCGGCAAGTGCGCGACCTCATCCGCAGCATGGCCGGCACCAAGACGGTGCTGCTCTCGACCCACATCCTGCCCGAGGTCGAGTCGACCTGCGGGCGCGTCTTGATCATTCACCGCGGCCGCTTGGTCGGCGAGGGCGAGCCTGGGCGTTTGCGGGGAGCGGGGGAGGGGGGTCAGACGTTGACGGTGGAAGCGCGCGCAGACCGCGCGCGCTTGGAGCAAGTGCTGAGCGGGGTCGCAGGCGTTCGGCGGATCGCGGAGACCACGGTGCTATCGGCCGAGCCCCAGCTGTTGCGCGTGAAGGTCGAGGCCGACGCAGGCGATGTGGCCGAAAAGGTGTTCGCGGCCGTGGCCGCGGCCGGCCTGACGCTGCGTGAGCTGCGGCGCGAGCAAACCTCGCTCGAAGACGTGTTCGCCAAGCTGACCACGCACGACGCGGCATCCGAGCGCGACGAGGACGGCCCGTCCGCGCAGGCCGCCGACCGCGCGCCGGCGGAGGCGGGCCAATGACTGCGACCCTGACCATTGCCCGGCGCGAGATCACGTCGTTCTTCGTTTCGCCGATCGCGTACGTGGTGCTCACGGTGTGGCTGCTGTTCTTCGGCATAGTGTTCTACCTGCTGGCGCTGTTCTTCACTTCACAGCCGCCCGGATCGGGCTCGAACCTGCTGCAAGCGTTTTTCGGCGGTACGACGCTCTTCTATTTGCCCCTGCTCGTGTTCGCGCCCGCGCTCACGATGCGCTTGCTGGCCGAGGAGCGTTCCACAGGCACGATCGAGACTCTGCTCACCGCACCGGTCTCCGAGGTCGAGGTCGTTCTCGGCAAATACCTGGCAGCGCTCGTGTTCTGGGTCGTGCTGTGGCTGCCGACCTTGGGCTACGTCTTCATTGCGGCGGGCACGGGCAAAGACGTCGTCGACTGGGGCTCGATCGGCGCAACCTATCTGGGCTTGTTCTGCATCGGGCTGTTCTACATGGGCGTGGGCCTCTTCATGAGCGCAGTCGCACGCAACCAGATCGTGGCCGCGATGTTGACCTTCCTGGTTCTGGGCGGGTTGTTCGTCGCCGGCCTCGCGGGCTACGCGACGCTCGACCAGGACAAGCGCGCGGTGTTCGAATACGTCGGGCTCTGGACGCAGATGGGCGCGTTCTCCAAAGGCATCGTGGACACGCGCTACCTGGCGTACGACGCGAGCGTGGCGGCTCTGTCGCTGTTCTTGTCCGTGCGGGTGCTGCAGGCGAATCGGTGGCAACAGTGAGCGAGCCGAAGTCAGCACCGGGCACTGAAACACACGCTGGCGCCACGCCGCGAAGGCGGCGCGTGCTGGAACAGGTCGTGGTCAGCGCGTCGTCGCTGCTCGTGCTCGCGATCGTGCTGATGCTGAACTACCTCGCGTTCAGGCACTACAAGCGACTCGATTGGACCAGCGCCGGGATCTTCACGCTCTCCGCCAAGTCGCTCAAGGTGTTGCACGATCTCGACCGCGACGTGGACGTGTATCTGTTCCTGTCGCAGGGCGAAGCGAGCTTCGAGAACAGCGACGAGCTGATCAAGCGCTACAAAGCCGCGAGCTCGCACGTGAAGACGCACTATGTAGACCCGGACCGCAACCCGAGCGAATTCAAGCTGCTCGCGCAGCGCTTCGGCGTTCTGCAGGGCGCCACCGCCACCGGCGAATCGAGAGCCGACGTGGCCGCGGTCGTGGTGCGTGGCGACAAGAGCTGGCACGTCAACCGAGAGGACCTCGTCGGCTGGGAGACGGGCGGCCAACAAGACGAAGAGGTGCAGCTCAACGTCAAGGCCGAGCAGGCGCTGACCGGAGCGGTCGTGCAAGTCGTGAGCGGCCGCGCGACCAAGGTGTGCGTGACCAAGGGGCACGGCGAGTGGAGCTTGGACGAGAGCGACGAGCGCACGCTCTCTGGGCTCAAGACCGAGCTTCGCCACGACAACATCGAATGGGAAGCGTTCGAGACACTGGGCAAGAAGGAAGTGCCCAAGAGCTGCGACGCGCTGTTCGTGATCGGCCCGCAGCGCGCGTTCGCGGACGCCGAGGCCAAGCTCGTGCTCGACTACGTCGCGCACGGCGGCAACGCGTTGCTCACGCTCGATCCGGTGATCGACCACGACGAGATCCAGCCGTCCGGATTCGAGCAGCCACTGCAGGCTCTGGGCGTGCGACTCGACCGTTCGCTCGCCGTCGAGCTCGACCAAGAGCGGCTGATCTCTCCGAATACGGTCGAGTTCATGGTCACGGCCTTCGGCGATCATCCGACCACGCGGCCACTGAAAGACGGCGGACGTGTGGTGGTCGCGCTCGCGCGCAGCCTGTCGGTCACCGAGCACAGCGACAAGGTCGAGGTGCTGATGCGGACGAGCGACCAAGCCTTTGGCGCGACCGACATCTCCCACGTGATGAGCGGCCAAACCGCACCGGCGAAAGGTCCGAGCGACATCGCAGGGCCGCTCGACCTGGCCATGGCAGTGCGGACCAAGGACGAGGCCGACGGCAAGAAGCCTCTCGGTGGCCGGCTGATCATCGCGGGAGACAGCGACTTCTTGCAGCCCGCGCTGCTCGAAGCGCGGCAGTTCACGAACGCGTTTCTGGCCAGCGCTTGGACCGGCTTTCTCACCCAACGCGAGGCGCTGATCGAGATCGCGCCCAAGCGCGTCAAGGGCGGCAGCGTCGTGTTCACTCAGGAGACCCTGTGGGCGCTGCTGTTCCGGGTCGGTGTGCTGTTGCCAGGCGCCGCGCTGCTTCTCGGCGTCGCGGTTTACTTCAACCGCAGATCTTGAGTCGCGTGATGAGGAGCGCGCGCACAAGCCTCGTCCTCCTTGCGCTGGCCGGCGGGCTGCTCGGCTACATCCTCCTGGTCGAGCGCGGCAGCGTGAGCAGCAGCGAGCTTGCGCAGCGCCAAGGCAATGCCTTGCCGCAATTCGTCCGCGCGGCCGTCGGCAAGCTCGAGGTGCAACGCAAGGGCGTGCTCACGGTGCTCGTCCGCAATCCCGACGAGAGCGACGAAGGCGGCCTCTGGCGCGTCGAGGCACCCTATCGGGCCAAGGCCGATCAAGAAGCGGTGTCCACGCTGCTCGGGGCGCTCGAGTCGCTCGACACCCGAAGGCGCATCGATCGCGTCACGGCCGAGGACCGCAAGCGCTTCGGCCTCGACGCACCTCGCTATCGCGTGTGGTTCACCCGCGGCAAGTTGCGGGTTCCACTTTCCGTGGGCGCCGACAGCCCGCGCGGCGACGGCGTGTACGTGCAGTCCTCGGACCCGGCGGTCGCGTTCGTCGCAGCCAAGGATCTGGTCTCTGACCTCGAGCGCGAAGCGACCGACTACCACGCCAAAGAGCTGCACGACGGCGTGCTCGTCTCCACGGCGCTCGCGGTGTCGTGGCGCGATGCACGGGGCGCGCGCGCCGTGCGCAAGCGCGATGACGGCCTGTGGTCGTTCGACCCCGCCGCGTCGGGCTTGGCGTCGGGGCCTGCGATCGAAGAGGTGATCAACGCGCTCGACGGGTTGCGGGCCAAGCATTTCGTCGCCGAAAAACAGACAGACTCAGCGCAGTACGGGTTTGGGGCTCCGCGCCTCGAGCTCGAAGTGACCAACAACAAGCTGTTCGGTGCGGCCGCAAAGGGTGGCGTGCAGGCCAAGCCCGAGCGGCGCGCGGCTGGAACCCGATTGCTCGTTGGGGCGGCGTGCGCCGAGCACGCGGGCGAGAGCTACGTGCGAGTCGACGGCGGCGACGGTGTGCATTGCGCGCTCGACGCCGATCTCGCGAAGCTCGGCAAGTCGTTCGCCGACCTGCGCGAAGCCCGGCTCGTACCGTTCGAGGACGACGTGATCGAGGGCATCGACCTCACGCACGGCTCGCGGCGCGTCGAGCTGAAGAAGAGCGGAGACCTCTGGTCGTACACCGCGTGGCGCGCCGGCCAGAAGCTGCTCGAAGGTCCCGCGCGGCCCGAGGCGGTGAGCGCGTGGCTCAAGGCCCTGCATGACGCGCGCGCCTCGCGCTTCGACGCGGGTGATCTGGGAATCGTTCCGCCGGCAGAGCTGACCACGCTGCGGATCTCGCGCGGCGCCGCGAAGCCCGCCTGGGAAACGCGCTTGCGCCTGGCTGGCACGGAGCTCTTGGCGCAGCGGGGAGATGAGGCCCAGGCGGTCGCGTTTGGAGGCGCCGTCACCGAGCTGCTCGAGCCCGAAGCGGCTCGTTTCCGCAACCTTCGCGTGCTCGAGCTCGACGAGAACGCCCTGCGTGCGATCGAGGTGCGACGCGGCCAAGAGGTCGAGCGCGCGACAAAGAGCCCGTCCGGGTCTGGGTTCGAGCTCGAAGCGCCGCTGCACGCGCCCGCGGACTCGATCGCGATGTCCGAGCTCACCCGCGCGCTCAGCTCGCTCACCGCTGTTCGGTTCGCCTCGGACGAAGCGCAGGCGCAGCACGGGCTCGCAGCGCCCGACCTCGTGGTGACGATCGAGCGTGCGGCCCCGACGGCGGGCAC
>JBIOJD010000212.1:0-6886 GCA_044450485.1 Polyangiales bacterium
CCCGTGCACGCCGCGATCCACAAGACGACCCCAACGCAGATCCACTTAGTCATCGTCTTTCTCCTCGATCGACAGCGGAAACATCTGGAGGTTGACCTGCACCACGCGGCGGCTGTCGGCGTCGGCCTCGTAGGTCAGCAGAATCTCGTCGCAAAAGGAGGCGATCCGCGCCTTGAGCTCGCGCATGCGGGCCTCGCTCAAGCACAAGGTCAGCGACTCGATCTCGCGCTGCTCGCGCGGCACGCGGTCGAGCGCGTCGGCCGCGCGCTCCAGCATGGCACGGTGAAAGCTCACCACGTGATGGCCGAGCGGCCGGTCCGGGGTTTCGACCAGCGCGTCGACTTGCTCGAGCCGTCCATCTTTGCCGCGTGTGAGCAGCCCGAGCTCGATCAGGATGGCGAGCGCCTGTTCGGCCTCGCGCGGCGCAATCGACGGCATCAGCGTGCGCGCGATCCAGCGCGCCTCCTCGCGAAAATCGGGCCGAGCCACGAGCTCGCGGATCGCCGGGATGTACCAGCGGCTGTGATACGCCTCCTGCGCGCGATCGAGCCGATGCACCTTGCGGTGGCGCTTGAACCGAACGAGCCGTGCGTGTGCGCGCTCGCGCTCGGCCGCGGTGCGCGCCTGGTTGAACGCGACGAGCTCGCAAAAGTAATCCGTCGCCGCACCTCGCAGCGCGCACGCACGTGCAAAGCGCGCCGCCATCTCGCTCGTGAGATTGCGGTCGCCGTCCATGACGAGCTTCAGGTAGTTCGACGAACGCAAGCCCGCGCGTTTGGAGAACGCACGCAGCGAGAAGCCGTAGTCGCCCGCTTTGTTCTGCTCGTAGAAGGCGCGCAGGAACGCGCGGTAGTCGCGAAAGCCGAAGACGTCGGGAGCCGCCCACACCACCACGAGGATGGAGCATTCACGCGGACGCCGCAGCTGGGCCGATCGCTAAATCGCATACTCTGGGTATGCAGACTGAAATACTATACACCGTTGTATTTACACGAATATATACCAATTTTTTGCGTGCCTAGGCGGTCGAATTGATCGCTCTCTTGTATGCGCTCCAGCCCGTACGCAAGCGACGTCGCACGGGTCTGAGCGAGCGCGCTCGCGAATCCGGTCCTCACCCGCATGCCCGCGCCTGCGACGCTATTCAGGTCGCCGGGCTCGCGTCGGGCACGGGCTTGCCGTGGACCCAGGCTTGCAGCATCGCGTTGACGGTCTCGGGCGCTTCTTGCTGCACCCAATGCGAGACGCCGGGCAAGTAGCGCACCGTCAGGTCGCTCACGTAGCGGCCGGTGCCGTAGGTCAGCTCCTTGCCGAGCGCTTTGTCCTGCTCGCCCCAAACGAGCAGCGTCGGCACCTCGATCAGGGGGAAACCGCGCTCGCGGTGGATGCGCGCGTTACGCGGCCCCGCGCGGTAGTAGTTGACCATGGCCGTGAGCGCACCCGGCTCTGCAGCGCTCTTGCGGTAGACGTCGAGCACCGCGTCGGGAAAGCGGCTCTTGTCCACCGCCATCCCGCGGAACGAGCGCGCGATGGCCTCGTAGTTGGAGCGCGCGAGCAGCCTCTCGGGCAGGCGCGGGAGCTGGAAGAAACCGACGTACCAAGACTTGCGGAGCTGCCGCCACGTGCGCACGCCCTGATAGAAGCACGCGGGGTGCGGCACGTTCATGATCACCAGGCGTTCGAGCGGGCGGATCCCGTACATGGCGAAGTGCCACGCGATCATCGCGCCCCAGTCGTGTCCGCACAGCAGCACCGACTTGCAGCCCGAGGCGTCGATCAGATCAGCGACGTCTTGCGCCAGCTTGTCCAGCGTATATTCGGCAACGCCTCGAGGCTTGTCGCTCTTGCCGTAGCCGCGCAGATCGGGGGCCCACACCCGATAGCCCGCCGCCGCCAACAGGGGGATCTGGTAGCGCCACGAGTACGCGCTCTCTGGAAAGCCGTGCAGCAGCAGCGCGAGCTTGTCGCCTTGGCCGGCCATCGCAACCTCGAAGCGCAGGCCGCGGGTCTTGACCGACTCGTGTGCAAGCTCGGGCTCGGTCATGGGATTCGTGCTTCGTGCTCAGCGACCGGGCGGCGCGAGCATGTTGCCGCGCAGGTCCACGACGGGCAAGCCGCGCGCCTTGCGAATCCCGCGCACGAGCCACTCGATGCGATCGTTGCCCCAGAAGGTCTCGCCGCGAAACACGAAGTACGGCACGCCGAAGATGGCGTCTTCCTGCGCCCCTTTCATCATGCCCTGCACGACGCGCGTCTGGTAAACGGGATCGGCCGCCGCCGCGACCAGCGCGTCCGCGTCGAGCGCGAGCGCACGCGCCACATCGGCCATCACCGCGTCCTCACCCACGTCGAGCCCGTGCACGAAACGCGCTTCGAACAGCCCACGGCCGAACGCGACACCCTGGGCTTGATCCTGCGCATAGACGTAGGCCGCGTGCGGTCGGATCCAGTCCGTGTCCAGCTTGAACTCGGGGGCAGCCGTGAACCCGTAAGCGTCCGCGATGCGCGCGGTGTCCTTGCGGATGTACGCGAGCTTGTTCGGCACCGCGGCCGGGTCGTTCGCGAAGTTCGGCGGCGGGAACACCGGCAAACGCTCGAGCGTGACTCCGAGGCCTTGCAGTGCTTGGTCGACGCGCAGCCACGCGAGCCACGAGTACGGGCTGCGAAAGCTGAAGTAGAAGCGCACGTTGTCTTGCGGCTCTGTCATGCAAGCTGCTCTAGAGTCGAGTCGAGACTAGGTCAAGCCTCACGCACGCTGGGCCCTGATCGCTTCTCGGGCTGCGTCGAAGTCGGCCGGGGTCTCCACGTTGACGCAGACGGCAGCTTTGTCGATGCGGCGAATCATTCCGCTCAGCACCTTGCCCGGACCCACCTCGACGAACAGTCGCACGCCGTCCTCCAGCATGCGGCGCACCGACTGCTCCCAGCGAACGGGCCGGCTGATCTGGCGTAACAGCGCATCGCGTGCCCCGGCCGCTGTTCGCACTTCGCTCGCATCGACGTTGACGTACACGGGCAGCTCGGGGTCACGGAAGCTCGCGGCCTCCAAACACGGGCGAAATCTGTCCTCCGCCGGCTGCATCAACCGGCAATGAAACGGCGCGCTCACCGGCAGCGCGCGCACCTTCGCGCCCTCGCCCCGGATCCGTTCGCTCGCGCGTTCGACCGCTTCTTTCTCACCCGCGATCACGAGCTGGCCCGGGCAGTTGTAATTCACGGGCTCGACCACTCCAGACGTCTCGGCGCACGCGCGCTCGACCGCCGCGGCCTCGCCGCCGAGCACCGCCGCCATCGCGCCGCGGCCCACCGGCACCGCCTCTTGCATGAACAGGCCACGCTGACGCACCAGCCGGACCGCATCTTCGAACGCGAGCGTGCCTGCCGCAACGTGCGCGCTGTACTCGCCGAGGCTGTGCCCAGCCGCAGCGTCGCAACGTTCACCGAGACCCGCGAGCAGCGCGATCGACGTCGTGAGGATCGCGGGCTGCGCGTTCGCGGTGAGCTGGAGCTGCTCCTCGGGACCCTCGAAGCACAGCCGCGAGAGCGGCTCGCCGAGCGCGGCGTCCGCCTGCGCAAAACGCGCTCGGCCGGCGTCGGTCTCGTCGTAGGCGGCCTTGCCCATGCCGACCTTGTGCGCGCCCTGACCCGGAAACACGAACGCAACCTTCGCCATGCTCGCTCCTGCAGCTCGCCCGGTCGCCTAGCGGCCGGGACGGCGCCCAAAGGTGCGCAAAGTCAGCCCGCCGCGCAAGCCCCGCGCATCCCCGTGGCCGGATCGCGGGCGCGTGGTTTATCATCGCCGCCATGGCTGGCCCGCGCGAGGTCGTGATCGGCAAAGATGGCAGCATCGCCGCCGGTGCAGGCATGGGCGATCTGCTCACGAACCACGCCGGGCGCTATCGGCTGATCGAGGGCCCGCCAGGCGTGCTCGTGCTCGAACGGCAGGACGGGCCGCGCGGCCAGCGCAGTCGCGTGTTGATGACTGGCGAGCTCGTCAACAAGAACAGCGCGGTCGAGCTGATCGCGATGATCGCGAACAACGGTTGGCGCGGCGAGCTGGCTTTGGTCGGCGACCGCACGCGACGCCTGACGTTCGACCAGAGCGCGCTCAAGGCCGCGTACAGCGACGCGCCGAGCGAGCGGCTCGGCGAGATCATGGTCGCGCTTCAGGCGATAAGCCCGGACCAGCTCGCGCGCTGCGTGCTCTCGAGCAGCGGCGCACGCCGCATCGGGGAGATCGCGATCGAAGAAGGGTTCATCGGCCAGAACGAGCTATTCGAGATGCTCCACGCCCAGGCCGAGCGGATCTTCGAGGCCGCGCTGCTCACCCCGTCCGGAAGCTATAGTTTCGTGGTGCCGGCCGACGACACCGAAGCACCGGCGACCACGCTTCACATGCCCGTCCAGGCGTTGCTCATGCACAGCGTGCAGCGCATCGACGAGATGGCGCACTTCCGCGAGCGGATCCCGAACGGCAAGCTGCATCCGATCCTGACCGACGCGGCCAAGCGCGCCACGATCGGCGATTCGCTGCGCCCGGTCGCGCTGCTGGCCGACGGCCAGCGCAGCATCGTCGAGATCGGCCAGCAGCTGCGCCTCGACGAGTTCGCGATCACCAAGAAGGTGATGCAGCTGCTGCAGATCGGCTGCGTCGAGCTCAAGGAAAAGCAAGAGCTGACACGCGATCAGGTCGAGCGCATCGTGAAGCAGCTCAATGAGATGCTGCGAGAGATCCGCGACACCACCGAGCGCCACGGGGGCGTCAAGGGCAAGACCCAGCTCTTGCGCACGCTGCAGAGCTGGGTGCGCGATGCCGAGATCGCGAGGTACTTCGACAGCGCGATCAAGCTCGACGGAGACGTTTCGACCGACGTCACGCTGAAGAACCTGCAAGGCCTCGCGGTCGAGGCTCCGATAGAGGCCCTCCACGGCGCCGCGCACGAGGTGGTCAGCTTCGCGATGTTCAGCGCCAGCCCCGCGCTACCGCGCGAGACCGAGCGCGCGCTGTCGAAGTGGGTGAACCAACGCCTCGCCCGCATGCGCGTGTGAGACCTGCTCTCGCCTTCGGCTCGCTCGCCCTCGCGGCACTGCTCGCACCGGCTGCCGCGCATGCCGCGGACCCGTTCGAAATCCAGGTCTACGACGGAACGAGCAACGCGCCCGGCGTGCCAGGCCTCGAGCTCCACGCCAATCGCGTCATGAGCGGCGTGAAGACCGCCGACGCACCAGAGCTTCCTTCGAACCACCAAACGCACCTGACGCTCGAGCCCTCGCTCGGGGTAACCCACAGCTGGGAACTGGGCGCATACCTGCAATCGGCGCTCCTCGCAGACGGTCGCTTCGACTTCGCAGGCGCCAAGTTGCGGTCGAAGCTAGTCAGTCCGCCTGGTTGGGATCCTCACTGGCGCATCGGCGTCAACGTCGAGCTATCCTACTTGCCACCCAAGTTCGAACGCAGCCGCACCGGCCTCGAGCTGCGTCCCATCGCGGCATGGGAAAACGACCACTGGCTGTTTGCGGCAAACCCGATCATCGGCCTCGCGCTAGGCCGTCCTGGCCGCAGCGACGGACCGACGTTCGAGCCGGCCTTGATGGCGCTCTACAAGTGGCCAGGATCAATCTCGGCAGGCATCGAGTACTACTCGGACCTCGGCGCGGTCGGCCGCGGCTTCTCGTCGTGGTCGCAGCAGGCGCACTACCTGTTCGAGGTCGTCAACCTGCTGGCAGTCGAGCGCGTCGAGCTGAACCTCGGCGTCGGTGAAGGCCTCACACATGCCAGCGATCCCATCACCATCAAATTGATCGCAGGGTACGCCTGGGAGCCCGAGCACACCGCCCCTCGCAAGACTCCGTGAGCACACACCCGGTGGAGATTCGAAAAGTGCGACCCAAGGCCAAAGCGAAGATCACGACCATCGACGCGTACCTCGCAACCCTGAGCGCCGACAAGCGCGCCGCGCTCGAGCGACTGCGGAGGGCGATCCACAGAGCGGCTCCCCGCGCCGAGGAATGCATCAGCTATCAAGTGCCGGCGTTCCGACTCGACGGAAAGATGCTCGTGTGGTTCGGTGCGGGCGCAAAGCACTGCGCGTTCTACCCTGGCGCGGTCGTGACGGCGCACAAGGACGAGCTCGCGGGCTACGCGACGAGCAAGGGCACGGTCCGCTTCCAGCCCGACCGCCCGCTGCCCGCCAACCTCGTACGCAAGCTGGTCAGAGCTCGGATCGCGGCCATGAGGCGCAACTGAGCTACTGCACACGGATGACGTGGACGGGCTAGGCGAGCACCGAGGGCTGTCCCGCTCCATGGGCGGCGGCAGCAGTGCGTCGTGCTCCTCGCTTCATGACGCGGAGCGCCACCCGCCACAGGACGATGGCGAGCTCCAGCGCCACGAAGAGCACGCCGGCGAGCTGAAACGAGTCACTCCAAATCAGCGCGGCGCTCGTCGCGAGCACGATCATCGATTGCAAGCCCCCGTTCACGTCCTTTTGGTCCCGCATGACCCGGCCTTTCTGCGGCATCGACTGCGGAGCACGTGCCGCCCGATGTTCCCTGATCGGGGTATGACCTAGGAACGATTGCGGGGGTGTTTCGAGCCCGTATATTGTTGTCATAGCGCTCGGGGCATCACCCCGGTGCGGCGGGCCGAGTCTCGAACTGGGGAAGGTTGTCGCTGATCTCCGACCAGCGCGGCTTCTCGCTGACGTAGACGTGGGCCACTGGGGTCGCGTCGAGGTCGGTGTCGACGCACCCGAGACGGAGCCGCAGCACGTCCGGTTTGGTGTCGTCGCGCTTCCACAGAGGTGAGCCGCAGCGGCCGCAAAACACCCGGAACTTGCCCGGAGACGATTCGTACCGCCGCAGCAGGTCCTCGCCCGAGACGAGG
>JBIOJD010000213.1:0-6811 GCA_044450485.1 Polyangiales bacterium
ACCGGCCTGGGCCCGATACGTTCAGGCGGGCGGGGCGCTGAGCGCGCTGTTCGTGCTCGGCGCGCTGAGCATCTCGGGGCCCGAGAGCAAACCGGTGCCACCCAAGCCGGACAAGCCCGAAGCAACCGCACCTGCGACCACGAGCACGGTGCTGGCGAAGGTCGCTGAGGTGGCGCAGAAGATCGTGCCGAGCGCGCAACCTCCGACCGCGGCCGCCAAGCCCAAGCCCGTCCTGCCGCCAGAGCTCAGCGGCCCCGCGGAGACCTTGCTCGACGGCAAGACCCCACGCGAGAGGCGCGTCGCTGCCGAGAAACTCCTCAAGTACAAGCCGGCCGAGCGTGTGTCCCCGCACTTGCTCGCGATCGCGCAGCTCGAGGTCGCACGCGGCTGCAAGGCGCGCAAGCAAGCGATCGCCAACATGGAAATGCAGCCCGATGCGCGCTATCTGTCCGGCCTGCGACGGCTGGACCGCAGCCCCCGCTCGGGCTGCGGCTTCCTGAGCCTGTCGGACTGCAACGCCTGCATCCGCGGTGACGTGCGTGATGCGATCGACGTCATCGAGCGCACCCTCACATCGGAAACCGCGAGCGACGACAAGCCCTGACCATCGCACGGCGCTCCGGCCGGCCACCGCAACGTGTGGTATGCCTCGGCGGTACCCGAAAGGAGCCCCCGTGACCGTTTCGATGGACGACCTGACAGCGCTGTGCAAGCGGCGCGGTTTCATCTTTCCCGCGAGCGAGATCTACGGCGGCATCAACGGCTTCTGGGACTACGGTCCGCTCGGCGTCGAGCTCAAGAACAACGTCCGCGATGCCTGGTGGCAAGCGATGGTGCGATGCCCGCCGTCTGGTCCGGACGGCCAGCCGCTGAGCATCGTCGGCGTCGACACTTCCATCATCCAAAACCCAAAGGTCTGGGAAGCCTCCGGGCACGCGACGGGCTTCAACGACCCGATGGTCGACTGCCGCGAGAGCAAGGCGCGCTACCGCTACGACCACCTGATGGTGCTGCGCCACAAGCACGACGAGCGCCTGCCGCTGTTCGCGTTCCTCGACGGCGAGCCCGAGGTCGCGCGCAAGAAAGCCAGCAAGGTCAAGAACGCGTCGCTGGAGGACTTCGAGGAGCTGCGTCTGTCCGCACTTGCACCCTCGGAGCGCAGCCGTGTCGTGGGCCCCGACGTCCAGACGCAGGGCACGCTGACCGAGCCGCGGCAGTTCAACCTGATGTTCAAGACCTACGTGGGTGCAATCCAGGACGAGAGCTCGGTCGCGTTTCTGCGGCCGGAGACCGCACAAGGGATCTTCCTCAACTTCAAGAACGTGCTCGACACGACCCGGGTCAAGGTGCCGTTCGGCATAGCGCAAATCGGCAAGGCCTTCCGTAACGAGGTCACCCCGCGCAACTACATCTTCCGCTCGCGCGAGTTCGAGCAGATGGAGATGGAGTGGTTCTGTCATCCGAAGGAGGCCGTGAGCTGGCACGAGTTCTGGTGCGCGGAGCGGGCGCGCTTCTGGCGTGACCTCGGCCTGCACTCGGACAACTTGAAGCTGCGTGCGCACGAAAAAGACGAGCTTGCCCACTACGCCAAGGAGGGCGCAGGCACGTTCGACATCGAGTACCGCTTCCCGTTCACCGCGCCTGGTTTCGGCGAGCTCGAAGGCGTCGCGCACCGCGTGGACTACGACCTGCGCCAGCACCAAGAGCACTCGCGGCAGAAGCTGAGCTACTTCGATCCGGAGACGCGCGAGAGCTTTTTGCCGCACGTGATCGAGCCCGCAGCCGGGCTCACCCGTGGCGTGCTGGCGTTGTTGTGCGAGGCCTACACGCCAGACCCTGCGCGGCCGAGCCAAGTGTTCATGAAGTTCCACCCGAAGATGTCTCCGATCAAAGCCGGTGTGTTCCCGCTCGTGGCCAAAGAAGGCATGCCCGAGATCGCGACGAAGCTCTACGAGGAGCTGCGCGGCAAGCACGTGGTCCAGCTCGACATCAAGCAGGCCATCGGCAAGCGTTACGCGCGCATGGACGAGATCGGCACGCCGTATTGCTTCACGATCGACGGCGACACGCTGAAAGATCAGACGGTCACAGTGCGCGACCGCGACACCGCCGGCCAACAGCGCATCGCGCTCGATAAGGTCGCCAGCTTCCTCGCCGAGCACATCGGCTGAGCGGCTGCGTCAGCCCTTCCGCTTGCGGGCGGCCTCGGCGAGGCGTGCCAACAGCGGCTCGGTCTGCTCCCAGCTCATGCACTTGTCGGTGATGCTCTGCCCGTAGGCGAGTGGAAGGCCGCCCGCCTGATGGTTCTGGTTGCCCTCGACCAGGAAGCTCTCGAGCATCGCTCCCATGACCGCCCGGCTGCCCGCCGCGACCTGCTCCGCCACAGCCGCCACCACGGCCGGCTGCTGGCGGTGGTCCTTGTTGCTGTTCGCGTGGCTGCAATCGACCATGACCCGAGCTGGCAAGCCCGCGGCCTCGAGCTGCTTCGCAGCGCGCGCGACGCTCGCCGCATCGTAGTTCGGACCGCTCGTGCCGCCGCGCAAAATGACGTGGCAGTCGGGATTGCCGTTGGTCGCGACGATCGCCGCCACGCCCTGCTTGGTCACGGACAAGAAGTGGTGAGGGTGCGCGCTCGAGTGGATGCCATCGATCGCGACCTGCACCGTTCCGTCGGTGCCGTTCTTGAAGCCGACCGGCATCGACAGACCGCTCGCGAGCTCGCGGTGCACCTGGCTCTCGGACGTGCGCGCGCCGATCGCGCCCCACGCCACCAGATCCGCGATGAACTGCGGCGTGATCGGGTCCAGAAACTCGGTGCCCGCAGGCAATCCTAGCTCGGTGACATCGAGCAAGAACTTGCGGGCGAGGCGCAGGCCCTGGTTGATCGCGTAGCTGTCGTCCAGCCGCGGGTCGTTGATCAGGCCCTTCCAGCCGATGGTCGTGCGGGGCTTTTCGAAGTACACGCGCATCACGATCAGCAGGTCGCGAGCGTGGGCCCGCGCGGCCTCGGCGAGCCGCCGCGCGTAGTCGAGCCCGGCGACCGGATCGTGAATCGAGCACGGGCCGACCACCAAGAGCAGGCGTTCGTCGCGGCCGTGAATGACGCGAGCGATGGCGGCTCGCGCCTCGGCCACGGTGGCACAAGCCTGTGGGCTGGCCGGGATCTCCTCCATCAGGATGGCCGGCGGCAACAGCGGGCGCAGATGCCGGATGCGGACGTCGTCGGTCGGGTTCTGCATGAGCCTCGGCGCAGGCCGCGGGCTGGGTTCTAGCACGGTGCTCCGTGATCTCCACCGCACCGGCCGGGGCACGCACCGCAGCCGGCCGTCCGGTCGGACCTCGGCTCGGGATATTTGCCTCAGCCGCAAATCTTGGTTTTCGGCCGCAGCGGTTCCTTGATATCCTTGGCGCCGCCGCCCCGACGTCAATTTCAACGAGGACCGCGATGACACGACCCTTGATGCTTGCAACCTGCTTGGGCCTGCTGGCCGCCGCTCTTTCGGCAGGCGGCTGCGGGAGCTACCCAGCGCCCACCGAGCGCATGACCACCTCGGAAGCCGCGATTCGCGCGGCAGAGGAAGTCGGCTCGAGCGGCATCCCGCAAGCAGCGCTCTATCTGAAGCTCGCTCAGGAGCAGACCGAGAAAGCACGCCGCCTGATGCAGGACGGCTACAACGAGCGCGCCGAGCTCACGCTCAAGCGCGCCCAGGCCGACGCCGAGCTCGCGATCGCCATTTCCAAGAAGGAACAGGCCGAGGGCAAGAAGCAGGAAGCGCAGACCAAGCTGGAGCAAGCCAAGGCGGCTGCCCAGAAGAAGGGACAGTGACCGCCATGTCGAAACGCCAAAAGAAGGCCGCTTGGCTCTGCTCTGCGCTGTTTGCCGCGTCTTTGCTCGGCTGCGCCACCGCCCCGCCGCCGCGCGAGCTGCTCGACGCACGCGCCGCGTACAATCAGGTCCGCACCGGCAAAGCGGCGCAGTACACGCCGGCCGATCTGCACACGGCGAAGGTGGCGCTGAACGCCGCCGAGAGCGCGTACGAAGACGACGCCGAGTCGCCGCAAACCTACGCGCTCGCGTACGTGGCGCTGCGAACGGCCCAGCTCGTGGAGGCCAAAGCGGACACCAAGGCCGCGGAGGCCGACCTCGCGCGCGCCGAGCAGGACTACCAGTCGCTCGAAGAAGAAGAGGTCTCGCGCACGCGCGGCGAGCTCGCGCGAACCAAAGCCATCCTGACGCAGAAGAGCCAGCAGCTAAACCAGACGGCCGAGCAGCTCGCCGCCGAGCAGAAAGCGCGTGCCGCGGCCGAGGACCGCTACCACGAGGCGATGCGCCAGCTGGCCGAGGCGGCGGCGCTGAACGTCAAGGAAGAGCCGCGCGGTACAGTCATCGTGCTGCCGGGCGACGTCCTGTTCGAATCGGGCAAGGCTACGCTCACCGGAGGGGCGCAGCAGAAGTTGACGTTGATCGCTGGCACGCTGGCGCCGCAAGCCGAGACGCACAACATCGTGGTCGAGGGACACACCGATTCGCGCGGAAGCCGCGACTTCAACATGACGCTCTCGCTCGAGCGCGCGCAGGCGTCCATGAACTACCTCGTGTCGCGCGGCCTGCCCGCCGAGGCGATCACTGCAGTCGGCATCGGGCCGGACCGACCCATCGCCGACAACGGCACGCGCGATGGACGCGCCACGAATCGCCGCGTCGAGATCATCGTCAAGCCGTCCGAAAAGCGCTAGCTAAGGGACAGCTCCTCACTTGCCGGGCGCGCAGACGCAGTTGCGGCCGGCGTGCTTGGCTCGGTAAAGCTCGCGGTCGGCCACGTCGAGGAGCTGTTGTTTGTCGCCCGCGTGGTCGGGAAACGTCGCGACCCCGATGCTGACGCTGACACCGGCGACAGGCTCTCCGTCCGGTCCCTCGAAGGGGAACTCCCCCACCGTGCGCCGGATGCGATCCGCCTTGATCATCGCGCCCTCGACGCTGGTCTCGGGCAGCACCATCACGAACTCTTCGCCGCCGTAGCGGGCTGCGATGTCGGAAGCGCGGGTCTGCACCGGTAGCCCGCTGCTGCGCCCACCCACCAGCACGTCGGCCAAGCGCGAGAGCAGACGATCGCCCGCGGGGTGGCCGTTCTTGTCGTTGTAGGCCTTGAAGTGGTCGACATCGATGAACAGAAGCGACACCGGATGGCCGTGGCGCTTGGCGCGCGCGAGCTCGGACTCGATCGCCTCCTGGAAGTAGCGGTGGTTGTAGAGCCCCGTGAGCCCGTCGCGGAGCGCGAGCTGCTCGAGCTGTTGCACCGCTGCCTGCAGCTCGAACGTGCGCTGTTTCACCTCGGCCTCGAGCCGCTCGTTGGTCCGCGCGAGCTCGTCGTTCTTGATCGCGAGCTCCTTGGCCAGCCGCGCATTCTCGGCCTCGAGGCCCGCCTCCCGGATCGCGTCGGCAAGCAGTACGGGAAGCTCCGCCAGCCGCAGAGGCTTCGACAAGAAGCGGTGCACGCGCGCGCGGTTGACCGCGTCCTTGAGCACGTTCACGCGCTCGGACGCGGTGATCAGGATGCGCGCGGCCGCAGGCCTGAGCTCGTGGCTCCGGTCGAGCAGCTCCACTCCGCTCATGCCGGGCATCATGTGGTCCGAGATGATCGCAGCCACCTCGTTTTGCTCGAGCGCCGAGATCGCGCTCTTGCCGTCGTGCGCGCGCACGACGTCGTACTTGTTGCGCAACACCGCGGCCACCATCCACACGATGTCGTCGTCGTCGTCGACGACCAGAACCTTGAGTTGCTCTGCGCTCACGTGGCAGCCGGATCGTTCGAGCGAAGAGAAGCCCGCCCCGGATCAGGATATCAGAAGGCGGCGCGCAGCGACGAACACGAAGCACGCACTGCGCGCACAGTGTCGGACCTCAGACCACGCCACGCAGATAGGCGACGAAGCGCACAGCGAAGAAGAGGCCGAGCAGCAAGAGCGCGAGGCCCATCCAGCGGATCGCGACATCGAGCGTCGCGCGCCGCAGCCGGCCCTGGAAACGCAGCAGGAACGTAGGCAACACGGCAAACCACGCAGCGATGCCCGAGCCGACGCCGATCGAGAAGGGCGCGGCATGACCAGGGCTGAACGGGACGATCTCGAGCGAGTGCAGGGCGGTCACGGCCGCGCTCCAGGTCACCATCAACGTCGGATTGAGACCGCTGATTGCGAGTCCCAACAGGAAGCTACGACCGTCCTCGGCGACCGGGCTCGGCGGCTTCGGTGACGGGCTGACGGTCGGGCGATGCAGCGCCAGCCGCGCTCCCAGCAACAGAAGGATCGAGGCCGCCAGACCGCGACTCACTGGCTCGACCCATGCGTGCGTCGCGAGCAACCTGCTGAAACCCCAGAACGCGAGGTACGCGTACACGCCCTCGGCGATCGCGGCGCCCGCCCCGATCAGCATCGCCGAGCGCGTTCGCCCCTGCAGACCGCGGCCGAGCACGAGGATGCCGATTGGACCGGCGACCGGCATCGAGCCTGCGAAGCCGAGCAAGAAACCGATCAGCAACGCGGTAAACATTCAGCTGCTTTCTTGCATGGCGCTTGTATCCGACTCGCCCAGCGCGGCCAAGCCCGCACCAGCGCGGGTGCGCAAACGCGCTTGCCAAACGAGCCAGCTGCCCCCATCCTCGGGCGGTCGCAAATCCTCGGATGTCGTGGGGGGCGGTCCTAGACGGCCCGCGAACGCTGTTCTTGATGGAGGGAGACCAGATGGGTTTTCTCGACGATGGAAGGCGAAGCACGCGCGCGTTGATCGCGCTGTTTGCGATCAGTGTGGTCG
>JBIOJD010000214.1:0-6767 GCA_044450485.1 Polyangiales bacterium
CGCATGACGCTGGCCAGAGACGCCCTGCTGTGGGTGATCTTCGCGATCAATGGCGTAACCACGGCCTGGACCGAGTCGGAGCTGGTGTGGCTGTTCGCGCTCAGCGGCATCACGGCGCTCGCGATCAAAGCGCCGCCGAAGATGGGGCGTGGGCCGGCAGCGTTGGTGCTCTCGCCGTGGCTCGTCACCGGGCTCAAAGGGGCAATGGCGGGCGCTACGCTCGTGTCGCTTGGTCTCTACTTTGCCGAGGCTGGCGCGTTCGTGTTCGGCAGTGGCCTCGCGATCGTGCCGTTTCTGCACGGCGGGGTCGTCGACAAGTACCACTGGCTGACCGAGCGCCAATTTCTCGACGCGGTGGCGGTTGCGATGATCACGCCAGGACCGGTCGTGATCACGGTCGCGTTCATCGGTTACCTCGTCGCAGGGTTGCTCGGTGCCACGGTCGCGGCCATCGGGGTCTTCCTTCCCTGCTACTTGTTCGTGATCATCCCGGCGCCCTACTTCAAACGATTCGCCAGCAATCCCTCGATCAAGGCGTTCGTGGACGGGGTGACGGCTGCCGCCACGGGCGCGATCGCTGGCGCAGGATTCGTGCTGGGCAGACGGGCGGTGATGGACATGCCGACCGTGCTCATCTCGCTCGCGACGCTCGCCATCCTCACGAAGGTCAAGAAAGCACCCGAGCCGCTCGTGATTCTCGGAGCGGGCGCGCTGGGCTTGATCCTGACGAAGCTCGCCGCGCGCTGAGGTCACCGCGCCGGCCGCCGAGTGACGCAAGTCACACGCTTGACACAGGTCTCGGCGCGGATCTCGGACGCGCGGCCGAGGTCGAGTCGTGCAACGATTGCAACAGGTTGTCGTCGCCGCGACACAAGTGTCGTGGCGACGGCGCCACGAGGACCCGAAGCGGACCCCAAAATCTGGGTGAAGCGGTCATCGCCGCCATTGGCACCGTTCTTGCGTTACGGTTTTGTCATCATGCCCCAGCTGCCCAAAGCCCTGATGCTCGCGCTCCTGGCGTTGCCAGGCGGACTGATCGTCACGCCGGCTCTGTGGCTGTGGCAGCGTCACGCGAGCCGGCGCCACGCGGCGAGCGGCACGACCCAAGCACCCGCTTGAATTGCGGCTGATTTGGCGCGCTGACCCTCTGCGCTCAGGTGAGTGCACGCCCGACTGACGCGTGCCACACTCGGGGCCTTGGGTGAGTCGCGGCTTGCGCTGCCGCCGAGGGACGGGACATGAGGACAACGTTTCGCAAACACGGCGTGAGGCTGGGGCTTACGCCATTGGCGCTCGCGGTGATCGCATCTTGCAGTGGGGGCTCGAGCTCCGACGGCCGAACGGGAACGACCGGAGCCGGCTCGGGTACGCCGGTGACCGGCGCCGGCACCGGAACTGCAGGCAAGAATGCCTTCGGCAACGGCGCCACTCAGCCCGGTCAGCTCCCCACCCAGTCGACGATGAGCACGGTCGACGCAGGCATGTGCGTGAACCTCCAGTGCCAGAAGACGAAATGCACTGGCAGTGCGAAGACCACCATCAGCGGCAAAGTCTACGACCCCGCGGGCAAGAACCCCATCTACAACGTGGCGGTCTACGTGCCGAACGAGCCGGTGCAGCCGCTGAAGAGCGGCGCCTCGTGCGACACCTGCGACTCACTCTACACGGGCAATCCGGTCGCTGCGGGCCTCACGGACGCGACCGGGCAATTCGAAGTCGATGACGCTCCGGACGGCGCCAACATCCCGCTCGTGATCCAAGTCGGCAAGTGGCGCAAGCAGATCACGCTGCCGATGGTGCGCGCATGCGCGGACAACCCGCTGCCGGACAAGATGTTGACGCTGCCAAAGAGCCACATGGAAGGCGACATCCCGAACATGGCCGTCTCCACCGGAGGCGCGGACACCCTCGAGTGCTTGCTCGCGCGCGTGGGTGTCGATCCGGCCGAGTACGTGCCGGGCGAAGGCGGGCCGGGTCGCCTCCACATCTTCCAGGGCTCTGCGCGAGGAGGCGGGCTCGGCGGCCTCGGCGGCGGCGGGCAGCACAACGTGCCGAACACCTCCCCCGCAGCGCCGATGGCTCCGATGGCCATGTGGGACACGCTCGATCACTTGATGCAATACGACATCGTCTTGCTCTCGTGCGAAGGCGCCGAGACGCAGATGATGAACCAGCAAGCGATGCACGACTACGCGAGCGCAGGCGGGCGCGTGTTCGCGTCGCACTTCCACTATTCGTGGTTCAACACCGGCCCTTACGGGATGGAGAACCTCGCCACCTGGACCACGGGCTCCAACAGCATCGGCAACATCAACGGCACGATCGTGACGACGTTGCCGAACGGCCAACCGTTCCCAAAGGGCCAAGCGCTCGCGATGTGGCTCGGCACCGTGGGCGCCCTGACCAACGGCGAGCTGCCGATCGAGCAAGCTCGCCACAACGCCGACGTGAGCGCGACCAACACGCCTTCGCAGCCGTGGATCTTGTCCGACCAGAGCGCGATGCCGCCGGGCGCGACCGAGTACTTCTCGTTCAACACGCCGACCAACGCGCAGATGACGCCCGACGGGCCCGGCTACTGCGGCCGCGTGGTGTACAGCGACCTGCACGTGGGCGCGGCGTCGATGGACGATCCGAGCCAGCCCGTGCCGGCCGAGTGCACCAACCGCGACCTTTCCCCGCAGGAGAAAGCGCTCGAGTTCATGCTGTTCGACTTGTCGTCGTGCTTGACGCCGAACAACGTGCCGCCGCGGCCGCCGACGATCAAGGTCCAGTAGCGGAGCGGCTCTCTCACTGGCAGAACGAGATCTGGTAGAGCGTAGAAGAGCCGGTGCAGGTCTTGCCTGTCTCGGTGCACGCGTTGCTCTTGGCTGTCGAGTCACAGAGCTGTCGACAAATCGACGTGCCTGAAGTGGCCACGCACACCTGATCGTGACCGCACGAGCCGTTGTTGCCGCCGCAGGTCTGCCCCAGCGTGCGCGTACCGATGGGCCGGCAGCCCATGTAGGGCTCGCCCGTCTCCGGATTGCTCGCGAACGTGCAGGTGTCGCTCGTGCTCGCACAGTCCTGCGCGACAGGGTCGCAGGGCAACGGGACCGGCTGGCAGACCTGCACACAAGCCTCGCCCGAGATCGCACCGGTGCACGCTTGACCGCTCGGACACTTGCCTATGGTGTCCTTGCGACACATGGTCCGGCACTTCGGGCCGTCGCCGAAGTCGGCGCAAAGCGTGCCCGCAGCGCACGCGAACTGATCCGCGGTCGCGAGACATGCAGCACCCGCAGCCAGCGTCGGGCTCGAGAGCGTCTGACACATGCTCCCGCTCGTGGTCGCCCGGCAAGTCTCCGCCGCGCCACAGGTCATGGCGCCGAACGGATCGCAGCTACCGCCGGGTGTACACGGGCACGCGTCTCCGTCGTGAGGGTGAGTGCAACCAGTGGTTGCGCACCGGTCGCGCGTGCAGACATCGCCGTCGTCGCACTTGCTGTCCGTCGGCGTGTGGGTCACGGCGTGAGTGCTCTCGTCGCAGGCGTCCACGGTGCAGTCCACCCCGTCGTCGAGACCCGGCGCCGTGCCCGGCTTGCAGCCGGTCTTGGGATCACAATGCTCTTGGCCGTTGCACACCTTGCCGTCGTCGCACTTGGTGTCGTCGGCGGCATGCGTGATCACGCCCGGCTCGGCGCAGCTATCGCGCGTGCACGCGATACCGTCGTCGATCATCGGGGCGGTGCCTGCAAAGCACTGCCCGCCGACGCATTCCTCGCTGCCGTTGCAGCGTGAGCCGTCGTCACAGTCCGCGTTGGTGGTGCAGTGCACCACGCTGCAGCCGTGCGTGCGGTCGCAGAACATCGCCGCCGCGTCGTTGCATTTGGCGTGATTGGGTACGTGCAGGCACTGCCCGCTGCCCGAGTCGCAGGCATCGTCCGTGCATGCGACGCCGTCGTCGCAAGAGCTATTGCAGGCGACGGCTGCATCGGTGCCGGGCTTCGCCGCGCTGCCGTCCTTCGCGCTACCGGTCGAGCCTCCGCCGCTGACCGGGTGCGAGCCGCCGCCGGATCCGGCGTCGTCCTGACCGGAGGGCGCGAGCTCGGGCTGCGTGGCCCGCGTGGCACAGCTCACAGCGAGCAGCAGTGCGACCAACCCGAGTGGGAGCCTCATGCGGCATCGATCATACCACGCCTCGAGACCCCTGCCGCGCCGGCGCTCCGCCGAGAACCGTGGCGCCCGGCCCCGCGCGTCATCAGCGCGAGCAGATCACGTGTCCGGCCCCGGATGCCGGGTAGCGATACACCGAGGCGAGGCACATCTCGTTGGTGGTGCTCTCGCCGAAGCCGACCGCCGCGCCGGTGTTGTTCACGTAGGTGCACTCGATGCGGACTGCTTGGCCGGCCTGAAGGTCCACCGGAGCGGGCATGACGGTGTAATAGATCTGATTGTCGAAGGTGTAGTCGCCGTCGTGCAGCACCACATCCCCGCCCGACGTCTCAGCCACGACCTTCTGATGGGTCGCGAGCAGGTGCATGTGCGGCTGCACCGCGAAGATCTTGACGTTGGCATCCATCGTGCAGTGTCCAGTGATCGTGGTCGGCTGGCCGTCGGCCGGGATGCTGAAGAGGGTCGGCCCGGCCAGCATGTTGTCCGCGAGGTATTTCGCCTGATCTTGGCTGACGATCAGCGCGTCGTTGCCCGACTCGCCCGAAAGCGGCTGCGTGCTGCTGTTGAACAGGTGCAGGTTGGAGAGGAGCTGCTGACCCGCCGGGACCTTGAGCGCGATCCCGTCGGGGAAGACGAACTCTCCCGTGCCGACGCCGGAGCCGAAGATCATGTTCGGCGCATTGCTGCCGGCACCGAGGATGCCACAAGCCGCAATCCCGTCTGCGCCGCTCGGTGCGCCGATGCTCAACACGGTGTGGTGCGTGCCCGTCGGCGCGATGGCGCGAAAGCCGTGGATGTAGAGATCCTCGGTGACCGTCTTGCGCACGCAGTAGTAGGTCTCCTCGCCGGGCGTGAGCTGCCAAGTTCCCTTCAGCAGCTCGATCCACTGGCCGGTTTGCGGCGCCGCTGCGCTCGCTCCGGCCATCCCGTTGCCGCCGTTGCCCGCGCCGCCAGCTCCGACACCGGCGCTCGGCGCACCGGCGCCCGCAGATCCGCCGCCCGGCTGCGACGGCTGCAACGGGGTCATCTTCTGCGCCCCGGGCTGCGCCGAGACGGGCGCGGCCTGTGCGCCCATCGACGCCGACGACGATCCGGGTGGGCCGCTCCCCGAGGATGGGCCGCTCGCGCCCGTCGCGGTCTGCGAGGGAGTCTGCTGCTGTGGTCCGCCAGACGATGCTTGATTCGCGCACGCGCCCAGAAACATCGCCGCCCATACCATGTGCTTTGCCGACACGGATTAACCGTTTGCACACGCGCCGGGGGAAGGAAACTGAGCACGCGCTTGCCATTTGCGCTCCCGCAATCGTCGCGTTTCGCAGGCCCTTGCCACGGGGCCGTTTCGGATGTACGCGCGTGCGCCTGCAGGCAAAGAGGCCGAGCTCACACCCTGAAGAACGAGCGAATCCGATCGACCAGCGCACGCTTGTCGATGTCGATCATGCTCTGCCGATCTTCGAGCTGCTGGCGCGTCGCGAGCAGCGCGATCCTGCGCTCCGCCAAGCGCGTGGCGAGCTTCTCCGCGAGGTCTGGACGACGCTCGAGCGCACGACCGAACGCGGCAGCCTCGAGGCGGTAGCAATCGACGTGCTCGAGCGCGACCACCGTCGCCGAGCGCTTCTCGCCGGTGAGCATCGACATCTCGCCGACCAGCTCGCCTGGTCCGAGCCTCGCGACCTCGCGTTGTGCCGCGCCCTCCCCCACCCGCACGCTCACCATGCCGCGCTGGATCACGTACAGGTCGTGCTCGTCCGCGCCTTCGTGCGTCAACGCCTCGCCCGCGGCGAACGGCGCGTGCCCGAGCGATTGCGCGAGCTCCACGCGCTCGTCCTGCGAGAGGCCCGCGAGCAGCTCGACCCCGGCCAGCGCTTCGACACGGCGCTGCAGGTCGCTCGCGCGTTTGCGCTCTTTGCGCGTCTCCGATTCTTCGGTGAGAAACAAGGCGTGGGCCGGCATCGAGAGCGCAATGCCCGCGCGCGCGAGCGCGAAATAGATGCGGGTGCGGACCACGCTGTCGGTTGCGTCGTCCTGCGCAAAATCGGTGAGGAAGTATCGCGCCATGTAGCGCGCCGAGCTGTCGCCGAGCTCCGTCAACACGCAGCTCGGCGCGGGCTCGGTCGCGACGTTCACGATGGCCTGCGACCGCAGCGCAGCGTGCACGAGCTCGATGACGTGGGGCGGCGAGAACCGAAAGTCCACGTTGAAGCCGACCGCACGGCGCCAGCGCGGCTGCTCCCCCCCGAGCCGGCCTAGGACCACGACCTGGGACTTGGTCAGCGCGCTGTTCGGGATCACCACCGTCTCCCACGCGCGCGTCTCGATCGAGGTCGAGCGCCAGCGGATCTCGATCACGCGCCCGCTCCAGTCTTGCACGCGCACCCAGTCGCCCACGCGGATGCTGCCGTCGAGCTGAATCGCGAGCCCGCCGAGGACGTTACCCAGGGTGTCTTGCAGCGCGAGGCCGATGACGCCGGTGAGCACCGCGCCGGTCGCGACGATGCCCGAGAGGTTGACGCCCGTCCGTGACGCAGCGCCGAACACGGCCACGATGCCGAGGACGGCGACCACCACGTCCTGGACGATGCGCGGCACGGCGATGGGCGTACGTCCGAGCA
>JBIOJD010000215.1:0-6761 GCA_044450485.1 Polyangiales bacterium
CCTCAAGGTCGAGCTGATCGACACCCCCGATGGTCCCCGCATGCGCTACTCGCGCGTCAGGTAAAAATTCGGGCTGCCGGCGGTGGGGGCATCGGCTATGCTCGGCGCCGCCATGAGCAAGGCTCGACTCACCCTCGCACCGCTGCTGCTGTTGCCGTGTCTCGCCTTTGCCAGTCCGGCCCACGCCGAGCGCAACACGCTCGGCCCGCACCTCGGCTTCAGCTTCGACAGCAACGACGTGTTTCTCGGCGCTGAAGGCCGCTTCGACGTGGCCGAGATCGACCAGAGCGTGATCGTGCAGCTCAATCCGAGCTTCTCGCTCTACTTCGTTCACAACGTCAATGTATTCAACTTCTCCTTCAACGTGCCCTTCGAGTTCAAGATCCACGACTCGGTTCTGCGCCCGTTCGCCGCGCCTGGCCTCGGCATCTACGCCTTCACTGGACGCGGCGGGGAAGCGAGAGTTCGCCTGAACCTGATCGGCGGACTTCTCTTCAAGCTGCGGCCACCGCTCGAGCCCTACGTGCAGATCCGTCTCGTGGCGGGCGGCGGCATCGCCGCCGAGCTGATGACCGGCCTTCTTTTCAGGTTGTAGTCGCGGTCCGCGGCGTCAGTGATGAAATAGCCGGATGCCTGTGTGGACCATGGCGATTCCGTGCTCGCGAGAGGCGTCGGTGCACTCCTCGTCGCGCGTGGAGCCGCCGGGCTGCGCGATGAACTTGACCCCGTGCTTGGCCGCGTGGTCGACGTTGTCGCGGAACGGGATGAAGCCATCTGAGGTGAGGCTCACCCCCGTCAGTTCGGCGTGCCACGCCGCGCGCTCGCTCGCGCTCAGCAGCTCGAGCGGTTGGTCCAGGGCTCGTTCGAGCTCACCGATCTCCGACGGCACGAGATCGCCCTCGATGTAGCGCACGCGGAAGTTGATCCGGTCTTGCGCACCCACGCCCTTCTTCCATCGCAGCCCGAGCACCTTGGGATGCCTGCGCAGGTGCCACACGTCCGCCTTGGCGCCTGCGAGCTTGGTGCAGTCCACGCGCGACTGCTGGCCGGCGCCGATGCCGATCATCTGGCCGTCGAGCGAGTAGCCGACCGAGTTCGATTGCGTGTACTTGAGCGTGATGAGCCCGAGCAGCAGGTCGCGCTTGGCTTCGGCGCTCAGCTCGCCGCACAGCACGTTCGCGAGGTGTTTGCTGCCGAGCTCGACCGCGTTGCGGTCTTGTGTGAGGCGCAAGCCGAACATCTCCCGCTGCTCGCGCGCGGGCGGCTCGAAGTCTGGATCGGCCCGCAGCACGATGTAGCCGCCCTTCTTCTTGGCCTTCAAGATCTCGAGCGCGGCAGGCTCGTAGGCGGGCGCGATGATGCCGTCCGACACCAGGTTCTTGAGATAACGCGCGGTGCTCTCGTCGACCGGGTCCGAGACCGCCGCGAAATCGCCGAACGAGCACTTCGGGTCCGCGCCGCGCGCTCGCACGTAAGCCGTGGCGACAGGTGACAGCGCCGCCTGGTCGACCTCGTAGCAACGCTGCAAGTCGGCCGGTAGAGGAAGCCCGACCGCAGCGCCTGCAGGCGAAACGTGCTTGAAGCTGGCTGCAGCCGGCAGCCCGAGCGCGGCACGCGCCTCGTGCACGAGCTGCCAGGCATTGATCGCGTCGAGAAAGTTGATGAAGCCGGGCGATCCGCTGAGCACTTCGATCGGCATCTTGCCGGCCGTGATGGGCTCGACCTCTGCGAATGCCTGATGGGGGTTGCAGCCGTACTTGAATCGCATCTCCGTGCTCCTTCGCGGCCCTGCCGCGTGCCGCGCAGGCTACCGCTTCAAGTGACGTAGTAGAAGCGCCCGAACGCGCTCGCCACCGCTGCGAGCAGAAGCCCGGCGAGCGCGCCGAGCACGATGCGCAAGCCCGGGCGGTCCGCGCTGCGGCCGAGCCATACGGCTGCAGGGAAGGCCAGCCACAGGTAACGGGGTGCGGCCGCGAGCGACGAGCCCAGCGCCAGCGCGAGCATGAGGGTCACGACGCTGCCGGCGGCGATCTCGCGAGCGGCAAACAAGCCCGCAGCGGCTGCGGCGTAGACCACGATGGCGACCAAGGCGAGCACGAATACCAGGCTCGGCGCGCCCGCCGCTGCCACGCGACCGAAGTGCAGCAGCCCGTACAGCTCGGAGAGCGCGACCAAGGGTCCCGCGTGCGCGAAGCGATGCGCGCGCAGCTCGTGCACGTACGCGAAGGCATCGCCCAGTACCAGGTGCGAGTACACGGCGAAGAGCAGGAGCCCCAGGCACGGCGAGAGCGCGATCGCCACGGCTGCGAGCCTGCGGCGCCGCGGCGCGAGGTGCCCGAACGCGCGAAAGGCCTCGCTGCCCAGCAGCGGCACGACCGCCAGCGTGTTGATGCGCGCCAGGCCAGCCAAGGTTGCAGACACGGCCGCGATCGTGGCGAAGCCGCCGCGCGCAGCCCTCACCGCGAGCAGCGCAAAGAGCAGGGCCAAGGACTCGGCGTACAAGACCGAGCCGTAGAGCGAGCCCGGCGCCAGCAGGAGCGCCCAGCAGGCGGCTCCGGCGGTCCGCGCGTCGTGCCGTTCGCGGACGTAACCGAAGAAGAGCACGGTCGCGAGCAGCAACGCCGCGTTGGGAAGCAGCAGCGCCGCGACGCGCTCGTCGTCGAGCACGTAGCTCGACCAGCGGAACACGATGGGAAGCAGCGGGAGCTCGCCGGCGCTTCCCCAGTGCGCAGCGGAGCCCTCTTTTGCATAGCCCGTGCGGGCCACCTTGGCGTAGAGGTTTGCGTCCCAGCGTCCCGAGACCGCGTCCAACACCGCCGAGTCGGGATCGGCCAAGACTGCGATCGGATGTCGCGGAGCTTCCGGCAACCAATGTGGTGCGGCCGCGAAGGCCAAGAGCACGATGGCGCGCGATAGCACGAAGATGCGCAGCGGAGCGCGCCACTCGAGCTCACCGTGTCGCGAGCGCAACGCCCGAGCGCAGAGTGCGCTGAGCGCGAGCAGCAGCCCGCCGACCACGAGCTCGAGCGGCAACAGGGACGCAGCCCCAGCGTCGAGCTGGCGCAGCAGCGCGAGGCCGTCGCGGGCACCTCGGTGCGCAGGGTCGAGCGCGAGCGCGCGCACGAAAGCACCGCGGGCGCGGTCGAGGAGGATCGCGCGGGCGCGCGGCGCGTGCGAGTGACCTGCCAGGTTGAGGCACGCGTGGCCGACGCCGTTGTAAGCGTGCGCGAGCAGCGGCGCACGCTCAATCGCGCGCTCGTAGCTGCCGAGGGCCCGTTGGTAGTCACCCAGCCAGAACAACGCATCCCCGAGGCCGACCAACGCGACGGCGTTTCCAGGTTCGAGCACCAGCGCACGCTCGAAGCGCCGGCGCGCTTCGGCGTAGTCGTGCGAGGACAGCGCGGCCCAGCCGCCCGCGCTCGAAGCGACCGCATCAGGCGATTCTTGCGTCTGCGCGCGGGCAGGCCGGACCGCACTGACGCTCGTGCACGCGATGAAGATGGTGACGAACAGCGAACCGCAAGCGGGGCGAAGGTCAAGCACGCGCGCGCGCGAGCTGCTCGCCGAGCTTGTCGAGCCCATCGAGCGGGTTGCGGGCGCCGAGGAGCTGCACCGGCGCCACCAACCGAGACACGCCCAGCGCCTCGTACCGCGCGATCGATGCCACGCCCTCGAGCGCGAAAGGCCACATCGCCGTGATTTCGATGCTCTCTGGCTTGCGTCCGAGCTCGCTCGCGATCGCTCGCAGCTCTGCGAGCTGCGGCGCGAGCGCTGCAACTCCCGCGCTCGGCGCAAACCAGCCGTCGCCGTGGCGCGCCACGCGCATCAGCGCTGCTCGCGAGGTGCCGCCGATGATGAGCGGCGGGTGAGGCTTCTGCACCGGCACGGGATGACTCTTGAAGCCGTGCAGTTTCACGAACTCTCCCTCGTGCTCCACCACCTCGCCGCTCCACACCTTCTTCATCGCGGTCACATAGTCGTCGAAGCGGGCGCCGCGGCGCTCGAACGGCGTGCCGAGGGCCTCATACTCTTCTCTGAGCCAGCCCGTCCCGACACCGAGCAGCAGCCGACCGCCGCTGACGAAGTCGATCGACGCTGCTTGTTTCGCCAGCAGCAGCGGATTGGCCTGCGGCAAGATGTTGACGCCGGTTCCCAGACGCAGCGTGCGCGTACAGCCTGCCACGAAGGAGAGCGCGATCAGCGGATCGACGAACACCGTTTCCGGGCTCGCCGCCATCTTGCCCTCGGCGCTGTAGGGATACTTGGAATCGTAAGCCATCGGCACGATCACGTGCTCGAAGGTCCATACCGACTCGACGCCGACCTCCTCGGCCTTGCGAGCGACCGCAGCCATGCGCTCGGCGTCGCGCACGCCCACGTTGATGGGAATGATCCCGATCTTCACGCCTGCCTCCCGAGGTTCGTCACCGGGGCGTCACGCGACCCCGGAATCCCACGCGAGGCTCGCCCGCGCCCGCACCCGTCGGCAAGCCCAATCTCGGGATAGGCGGCGCTAGCTGCGGGCCAGGCGCGGCGTGCGGAACTTGGACATCATGCGCATCGCGCCGAGCATCGGACCCGCGCCGACACTGGCGAACGTCTCGACGATGCCCGCTATTTGGTCCACGAACTCGCTGAAGCGCGCGATGCGCTCCACGGCCCGCAGCTCGGCGCGCGCGCTCGGATGAAGCTCTCCGCGCAGTTGCTGCGCGCGGGCATTGGCCTCGCGGAAGCTCTGGATCAGCGGCCCGAACTCGCGGCGGCCGCGGTCGCGCAGGGTGGCCAGGAACCACGCCCACGGGTCGCCATCGGCTTCGAACTCGCGGAGCTCGTCCGGACCGGGGTCACCGACGCCTCGCACGGCGCCCCAGCGCTCGAGGTGCTGCAAGCAGCGGCTGGCGGTCTCGGTCTCGAGGCTCAGCGTCTGCGCCACGTCGACCGCCGTCAGCGGCGAGCCCGACAGGAACGCCAGGGCGTGCACGCGGCCGAGCACAGGGTCCATCCCGAAGGAGCGGGCAAGCGAGCCCCAGCTCTGGATGAAGCTGGCCTCTACGGAGCCGAGCTTCCGAGCGTCTTCCGACCGATCAGGCCCCGAAACTGCGGCAAATGATCCAGTGGCTTCGTGCATTCGCTTTTACGTCCCTGCTTCCCGACCCAAGCGTCTCGAACGGTTAATGCGCCTGCCGCCCAATTCCGTTGAATTGATGTGTCCCTTTGTCGCACAGCGGCTCCAACAACGCGAGTCGGATTTGTTAACACTATGAAATTGTTGAAATCCATTGTCTCGGGCGTCACGCCCCCCCTGACAGGCTCGCACCCATGGCGACGACTTCCATGGGGTCGAGCTCGCAGTGGGGTAGCCTCCCGAAGTAGTGCGCGACGGCGTCGCGCACGAGCGGCATCAGGGTGGTCCCGCCCGCCAAGAACACCGCCTCGATTCGGTCCGGCCGCAGCTGCGCCTCCCGCAGGACCTGGTCGCAGAGCAGCAAGGTGCGGCCCACGAGCGGCTGTGCCAGCTCGGACAGCTTGTGCCGATCCAGCGTGACGTTGTGCGGGGCCAAGGGAGCCGCCGGGTCGACCTGCGCGAGCTCGATCTGGGTCGATGGTGCCAATCCCAGCCTCACCTTCGCGCGTTCACACTGCACGACCAGACGGTCGAACACTTCGGGATCTGCGCGCAGGTCCCAGCCGTGGCGCTGTAACACCTCGGCAGCCACCCACTGCGAGAGCACTTGATCGATGTCGTCGCCGCCGAGGTAAGGGTCACCCGCATGGCCCACCACGCGCGCGCGCTCACCCGCGCCCTCCAGGACCGCCAGATCGAAGGTGCCGCCGCCGAGGTCGAACACCACCGAGAGCTGATTGCGCTCGTTGCGCGCCGTGCCATATGCGATCGCGGTCGCAATCGGCTCGTCCACGATGCTCACGTGCTCGATCCCCGCTTGCTGAACCGCTGCGCGCGTGGCCTCGCGCGCCGAGCTCTCGAATGCGGTCGGCACCGCCACGACCGCGCTCGTGTCCGAGCGCAACGCAGGACGCGCCGCGTACAGCTTGTCGATCAGCCGGCTGCCGATGTCGACCGGACTCTGCTTGCCACCGCGCGTCTGAAACGCGCAGCCGCCTTCCGCGGTCTCGATCAGGTCGAAGGGATAGCTCTTGCGGAACTGTGTCGTGGCGTACGAGAGCCAGCGCTGTCCCATCAGGCGCTTGGCGCTGTAGATGGTGTTTTTCGGGTCGATCGCGCGGCGCCGCTTGGCGGCTCCACCGGCGAGCACGGCACCGTTGGGCAAAAACGCCACGACCGACGGCAGGATCGGCGAGCTGTCGACCCCGACCGCGTGCGCGATCGTCGTGCCGTCGATGGCGGCGACCGTGTTCGTCGTGCCGAGGTCGATGCCGAGGGTCCTCAAGCCGCCTCGCGTTGCGATTCGATGTAGCGGCGGATCAGCGCGCGATGCTGCGGCGCGAGATCCACGAGATCGATCACGTAGAGCAGCCGCACCTCGTCCACGCTGACGCGCACCACGCCCTCGAGGGTGAGCCGCTCGGCCGAGCCCGGCAGGAAGAACTGCAAGCGCCCGCGCGCCTGCGGCGACAACAGGCGGCTCGCTTCGAGCAAAATGCTCTCCTCGCTCATGCTCTGCGCCGAGGCGAGCGCCGAGTCGACGGGCGCGCCTTCGTCGGCGAAGCCCTCGGTGTGCACGAGCACGTCGATCGGCACGCGGTTGCTGCGGCGCTGCGGGATGTCGATCAGCTCGGCC
>JBIOJD010000216.1:0-6752 GCA_044450485.1 Polyangiales bacterium
AGGCGTGCGCCTGATACGGTCGCTGCCCGGGCTGAAACCCATCCTATCGCGGCTGGGACGGCGCACGGAAAGGAGCCAGACCAACCATGCTATTCATCACGACCTACACCACGCGCGGTGCACCGACCGAAGCGACCGAGAAGCGCATTCTGCAGTTGTTCCAAAACTGGAAGCCTGCTGCCGGTCAGGAGATCAAGGGCTGGTGGCTCACCTCGGGGGGCCTCGGCGTGCAGATCTCGGAAGCCTCGAGCGCGAGCGTGATCATGGAGTCGATCGCGCCATGGGCCGTCTACTTCGAGTTCGACGTGCAGCCTGCGATCGAGATCGGACAAGCCGCCGAGCAGCTCGGCAAGGCGATTGCCTGGCGCGACAGCGTCAAGTAGGGGCGAGCGGCACTCAGCGTGAGTGGGGCGCCTTGGTGCCGCCAAGGCATCCCGCCGCGCTAGAGCACACCTTCGATCCGGCGGTCGGGGACGAGCCAGATCAGCGCGACCAGCACGTAGAGCGCGTGCGCGATGCTGCAGTGCACGAACGCCAATGGGATCGCGAGCGCGTAGCCCAAAAGCGACAGCTTGCCCTTGAGGTCGCGGCCCACCGCGCGTGCGAGCGTCGAGCCGCTGCCGTGGTGCGCGATGATCGCGCTCACCAGAATCGTGTATGCGACCGCGGCGAGCAGCAGCACCACGCCGTAGATCGCCGTCGGCAGCGGCGCGAAGCGGTTCTCGCCCATCCAGCCGGTCACGATCGGCACGAGCGACAGCCAGAACAGCAAATGCATGTTCGCCCAGAGGATCGATCCGCTCACGCGCTCGACCGTGTGCAGCAAGTGGTGGTGGTTGTTCCAGTAGATCGCGAGGTACACGAAGCTGAGCACGTAGGTGAGCAGCTGGGGCACGAGCGCCTCGAGCGCTTCGAGCCCGGCGCCGTGCGGGATCTTCAGCTCGAGCACCATGATCGTGATCAGGATGGCGATGACGCCGTCGCTGAACGCTTCGAGCCTACCCTTGGTCATGCCTCGCTCTGCCATCGACGTGGTGCAGCTATAGGGCGGGGCGTGCGCCGTGGAAAGCGCCCGCTTACCACGATCGTGCGGTTCATCGTGACGCAAACCCTCCCGCCGTTCGCGCGTCCGCGCGCGCGTGCAACACTTCACGCATGCCACCGAGCCCCTACCGCGGTCGGCTCGCCCCGTCTCCGACGGGCAAGCTGCACTTGGGCAGCGCGCGCACCGCGCTCGTGGCTTGGCTCGCGGCGCGCGCAGCGCGTGGGACGCTCGTCCTCCGCATCGAAGACATCGACGGACCGCGGGTCGTGCCGGGCGCCTCCGATGCGATCGCGGAAGACCTGCGCTGGCTCGGGCTCGATTGGGACGAGGGGCCGGACGTCGGGGGTCGCGCCGCCCCCTACTTCCAGTCGCAGCGCAGCGCGCGCTACGACGCGGCGCTCGCGCGGCTCGAACAGGAGGGTCGCCTCTTTCGTTGCTCTTGCACGCGGGCCGAGCTCGCGCAGGCTTCGAGCGCGCCGCACGGCGATCTCGGACCGCGCTATCCGGGCACGTGCCGTGACGGTGCTCGCAACTCGCGCCGCGCGCACTCGCTGCGCTTTCGCTTGGAGCAGGGCGATCCATTCGTTGATCGCCTCTACGGCCCGCAGCCCGCTTCACCCGGCGACGATTTCATCGTGCATCGTTCGGACGGCTTGTACGCGTATCAGCTTGCGGTCGTGGTCGATGACATTGCGATGGGCATCACGGAGGTGGTGCGCGGGGCCGACTTGCTGAGCTCGACGCCGCGGCAGATCGCGCTGCACCGCGCGCTCGACGCCGAGCCGCCCGCGTTCTTGCACGTGCCGCTCGTGCTCGGTCCGGACGGCGGGCGCTTGGCCAAACGCCACCGCGCGACCGCGATCGCCGATCAGCGCAACGCCGGAGTCGCTCCCGAGCATGTGATCGGTGCGCTCGCTGCGAGCCTCGGCATGGCTGCGCCCGGAGAGTTGCTCCGCCCTGCGAATCTGATCGAGCGCTACGACCCCGAGCGCCTGCCCAAAGAGCCGACGCAGCTCGGCGAAGACGGTCTGTCTGTGCTCGGTTGAGCGCTGCTCAGAACCGCGACGTGACGGTCATGAAGGCCATCTTGTCGTTGGCGTCGCGTAGGCGTCCGGAGAGCGTCTTCACGAAGTTCCACAGGATCTCGTAGGCGAGGTCCTTGTGCACGAAGAGCAGGTCCTCGAACGCCTCGCGGGTGATCACCAGGAACCGCGCTCGCTCGTGGACGACCGCGTCGGCGCTGCGCGGCGTGTCGTCGATGAGCGACATCTCGCCGAACGACTCGCCCGGGCCCAACACGGCCAGCGCCTCCTCGCCCATGCCTGGGAGGTTGCGCGAGATGCGGACCTTGCCCTCGAGGATCAAGTAGAGCTTGTCGCCCATCTCGCCTTCGTGGAACACGAAGCTGTTCTCCTGGTGCGCTTCTTCGCCGGCGATGGCTGAGATGCGCTCGAGCCCGTCCGCGGAAAGGCCGCGGAACAGGTTCATGTTGGACAGCGCTTGGTGAACGTCGGCCATGGGGTGGTCTCGGGCGCGAAAGCGGCCCGAGTCTACCATCCTAGAGCCGGAGCGAAAGAATCCGCGGCCAACCCTACTCGCGTGCGGCCAGCCAGCGCTCGGCCTCGATCGCGGCCATGCAGCCGGTGCCGGCCGCCGTCACGGCTTGGCGGTAGACGTGGTCCTGGACGTCGCCCGCCGCGAACACGCCTTCGATGTTGGTCCGCGTGGTGCCTGGCTTGGTCACGATGTAGCCGTTCTCGTCCAGCGTGATCTGGTTGCCGAAAATCTGGGTGTTGGGCGTGTGGCCGATGGCGATGAACAGGCCCTTGACCGCCACCTCGCGGCGTTTCCCGCTCGGCAGGTCTTCGAGCACGATCGAGCTGACCTCGCCCTTGCTCACGTCCTTGATGTCGACCACGGCGCTGTCCCACTCGAAGCGGATCTTGGGGTGCTCGAGCGCCCGCTTGGCCATGATCTTGGAGGCCCGCAGCTCGCGCCTCCGGTGCACCACGGTCACGCTCTTGCACAGCCCGGCCAGGTAGAGCGCTTCTTCCATGGCGGTGTCGCCGCCGCCCACGACCGCGACGTCCATGTTGCGGAAGAAGTAGCCGTCGCAGGTCGCGCACGCGCTGACGCCGTGGTTCTGGAGCTGCTGCTCGTTCGGGATGCCGAGCCAGCGCGCGCTCGCGCCCGTGGCGATGATGATGCTCTTGCCCTCGTACTCGTGCTCGTCGGTCCAGACCTTGAACGGGTGGCGCGAGAAGTCCACCCGCTCGACGTCTGCGCTGACTTGCTCGGTGCCGAAGCGGGCAGCCTGCTGCTTGAAGCGCTCCATCAGCTCAGGACCCGCGATCGATTCCGCGAAGCCCGGATAGTTCTCGACGTCCGACGTGATCATGAGCTGGCCGCCAGCGACCCCGCCCTTGACTACGCCCTCGATGCAAAGGGGCTTGAGGTTTGCGCGCGCCGCATAGACCGCGGCAGTGTGCCCCGCTGGGCCCGAGCCGATGATGATGACGGAGTGCATATTCGTTCTTCGTTCCTCGTGAGCGATTGCTCGATCGATGTTCGAGTGCGGGCGTGCTTAGCGTGTCACCGACCGCGAGGGCAACGCCCCTGGTTGGAGACGCCAAACCCCACAACAATTAGGTATCTCACCGTTGAAATTTCAGCCGTTTATGGCTCTCAGACGCGAAATTCTTCATGCCCAATGTCGTGCATTGTAATGGGGGTGGTTGACATACCTCAGATTACCATCCAGTCTTTGAATGGCGGTGTACGCCTTTTGCGCATGACTTATGGAACAGCGAGCCGGGAGTGACGCCAAGCTCGGATATCCCCGGATCTCAATCATGGAAGGGTGAAACCGTGGTCCCGTCAGAGTTTCTACAGATTGCTGAGGGTCTCAATCACCTCGATCCGGTGCGCACCTACCCGATTCGAGCTGCCAAGCTCGTTGCTGGCCTAGCAAACGCGACGTCGTACCGCGTTGAGCTGGAGCAAGGCGACAAACGTAAGCTCGATAGTAGCCCGCCGCCACCGCTCAACGGACGCGCTGTGTCGCTGCCTTTACGGCACGGCCGCCAGGTTCTGGGCACCATCCATCTTTTCCTAGCCGAAGGCTCGGACAAGCTGGAGGGGCACGACCTGCGGCTCGCCCGCTGGGGCGCACGCGCGCTCGCGCGGGGTCTGAGCTACGCGACGCGGATGAACCGGCCCGCGATCGAGAGCCGGCGCAAGGGCCACGAGGTGCAGTCGCGCCTCGACCGCACGCCGCTCACCAAGCGCGAAAAAGAAGTCGTGTCCCTGCTGGTGTCGGGCGCGTCCACGCGTCAGATCGCCGAGCAAACCGGGCTCACGGTCGCGACCGTGCACACGTACTTGAAGCGCATCTACTCGAAGCTCGGCGTGCACTCGCGCGTGGAGCTCGTGGCGCGCATGGTCGGCACCACCGGCAGCGTGCCGCCGCCTGCGGGCCACGGCCACGTCGTGGATGACGCCCTGCTCGGCGACGACGACGGCGAAGCGCCGCCGCTGGACGCCGCGATCTGACTACGGGTCGGCTGCGGGTATCGGATCGAGCGGGTCTGCGTCGTCGGCCCAGGCGCTGAGGTGCGCGCCTGAGGCCTCGGCAGCGTCCATGAAGCGCTGGTAGTAGGGGTGGCGTTGCAGCGTGGCGCCGTCGCCGATCACGAGCAGCAGGCGCATGGCGCGCGTCAGGGCGACGTTCATGCGGCGGGTGTCCGCGAGGAAGCCGACCTCGCCCTCGTCGTTGCTGCGAACGAGATCCACGATCACCGCCTGCTTTTCGCGGCCTTGGAACGCGTCGACGGTTCCGCACTCTAGACCCGCGTCCAGAGCCGAGCGCAGCGCTTCGCGCAACAGGCGCGCCTGGGCCAGATACGGCGTGATCACCGCGAGGTCGCTCGGCGCCAGGCCGCGTGAGAGCAAGCGCCGCACTTCGCGTGCTGTTCGCTCCGCCTGCGCGGGATTGCTGGTGCTCGGGTCGTCGCCTGTGCGCTGCTCGGCAAAGCCTTTGCCCGAGCTGTCGATGAAGTGCCACGGACCTGGCCGCAGCGGATCGGGCCGCACCCCAGGCAGCTCGTCGAGCGTGCGGCCGGCCACGCGCTCGGCGGCGATCAGCTTGCCGCCGTACATGCTCTGCGAGGGAAAGCGCATCAGCGCCGCGTGCATGCGGTATTGCACTTTCAGCATGGCGAGCGCTGCCTGGCCGTGGCGCTCGAGCAAGCGTTCGAAGAGCGTGCGGCCAAGCCCGCGCCGCGCCGCCTCTTCGTCGAGCACCGTCGGCGGGAGCTGCTGCGGATCGCCTGCCAGCACGGCTCTTCGGCCCCGCGACAGCGCTGCGAGCGCGAGCGGATCCACTGCCTGTGTGGCCTCGTCGAGCACGACCAGATCGAACACGCGTCCCTCGAGCGCCGCGACCTCGACCCCGGCTGCCGTCGCGCACACCACCCTCGCGCGATCGAGCTGTGCACTGCGCTCGGCGTCGAGTGTGCGCCGTGCGTCGCGCATCAGGGCGCGCGACTCGCGCATCAGCTCGCGGGCCTCGCGGTAGCTCAGCCGCTCGCGCGCCTTGCGCCGCTCGATGCGGCGTCGCAGCTCGTTGGCCTCGGCCACGAAGCGGCGAGCGCGGGCGCGCGCTTCGCTGTGCTCGACCAGCGCATCGAGGGTCCGCGATTCGAGCGCGGGTGACACGCGTGCCGGATGTCCGAGCCGCAGCACCGGCACGCCGAGCTGTGTCAGGCGCTCGCCCATGTTGTCGACCGCGGCGTTGCTCGCAGCGGCTACGAGCACGCGTTCGTCCCAGAGCAAAGCTTGGCGAACGACCTCGCACAGGGTGCGGGTCTTGCCCGTGCCAGGAGGGCCGTGGATCAGCGCCAGGTCGTTGGCGCGCAGTGCGTGTTTCACCGCTTCGCGTTGGGTCGCGTCGAGATCGGTGTCGAGGAAGTCGTCATCGGTGATATCGCAGGGGCGCGCCTCGCGCGTACCTTGTCCGAACAAGATCTCTCGCAGACGTTCGAGATCGCTCCCGACTGGCGCGGCTCGCAAGCGCGCGATTGCCTGTTCGCCGCGCACGAACGTGGCCTCGGGCGCCTCGCGCTCGAGGTTCAAGCTGCCCTGCTCGACGAAGTCCCCGTAGTCGGCCTCGACCGCCACTGCGATGCGCTGTTTCTCCACCCGTGCGATGACGCCTTGCTCGGTGTGCTCGCCTTCGGGATCGCCTGCCCACAGCAGCACAGGATCGCCCGCGCCGATGCGCGAGCCTTCGAGCGAGCTGTTGGGCTCCAGCTTGAGCCACAGCAGCACGCGTCCGCCCGCGGTCGCGTCGGTGTCGTCGAGCACGAGGCCCTTGAGCGCCAGCCCCCTCTCGACGCGCTCGCGCAGGTCGAGCGCCTGGCGCAGCCGGCGCTGCTCGCGCCGCGCCGTCTCGCGCTCCAGCCGCCACAGCTCGGAGAGCTGGGCGAGGGCCTGCTCCGCTTCGTCGCTCATGTGGATTTTGTGTAGCACGGTCGCTAGACCGGCTGCTGCGCTATACTCCACGCCGATGGCGGACGAGCTGACCCATCTCGACGAGCACGGTCGCGCACGCATGGTGGACGTGTCCGGCAAGGCCATCACGCAGAGGCTCGCGGTCGCGCGTGGCCGGGTCGTGATGCAGCCGAGCACGCTCGCGCTCGTGCTGAGC
>JBIOJD010000217.1:0-6750 GCA_044450485.1 Polyangiales bacterium
AGGTAGACTAGAGAGCCGAACGCCGCTCGCTACCGATACCAGAGCGAGCTCTGGGACTGCGCGAACGGGGCGATGTCGCGGCCGGAATGAATTGAACTTGGGAGCCGTGCGGCGCAACGGCGACCCGCGGGTGTCAGCCGCCCGCCAGGAGCTGCTCGACCGTCATCCAATGTCCGTGCGATCTTGCGAAGCAAGCTCGGGGCGACACTTTCTTGGCCCCGCCTTCGAGGCATTCTCACGCGTGTGGGCTCTCAAGAGCATGACTCGCGCGAGACGGAGGCCGAGGGATGCCGAGCGCGCGGCGTGTACGGCTTCTCAACCAAACCGGCCATTTCATCAAGTTGACGCAGAATGTCCGCCGAGCTACGGTAGAGCACCGTGCCCAAGGCCGCTTGCTTCGAGGTGGCCGGTGTCGATCTACGGTTCGACCCGAGCGACCACCTGCCGCCGCACTTCCACGCAGAGAGGGCCCGCGAGTGGGCGGTCCGCGTGTTCTTCCTGAGCGACCCCAAGAAGATGATCCAGGTCGAGTACAGCAATCGCAAGAACCGGCCGCACGTGAGCGACTTGAAGGAGATCGTGAAGCAAGCCGCCGCGCACCGAATCGAGCTGTACATGCAATGGCAAGCGGTCGTGAACGTGACGACACGAGGCCCCGAAAGGTAGATGAAGATGGCTGCCAACGTCGCAGTGCTCGCCACCAACGAACGCACCCGCGATTTTCTTGGGGCGATCCGCCCGAAGGTGCTCATCTCGCACTCGTTCGGCAGTGGGAAGACCTACTCGCTACTCGTGGGGCATCTGGCCGACCTCGATCGTCCTCGAGGGCGGCGCGAGTTGGAGGATCTCTGCAACACCGTCAAAGGCGACGTACCCGTAGTTCTGGTGTCGCAGAGGAATGCTCCCCGGAGTGATGCCGCGTTCCAGACGCTTGCGCATGTCGCCTGGCTTGCCGGTCGCGAGGTGTACATCGCTCCCAACGCCGAGGCCGTCTCCCGCATGGTGTTCGCTCGACAAGTCGAGGCCGAGGCGAAGTTGATCGCGTCTGCTTCTATGGAGGACGGCCAGCTCATCGTGTGGTCGTGTGAGCCGCGCCGGTACGCGGTGGCAGCGTCGGAGATCCCCGCGCTGGCAACGATGTCTGCAGCGGTGCTCGCGAAGTTCGAGGTGAGCGAGTCCGGCAGTCGCATCCATTGGGGGGACGGTGATGTCGATCTGAACCTCGACGCGATCCGCGCCTACGCCGACCCGGAAGTACGTCGCCAGCAAGAGGCCGAGTACCGGAAGTATGCGGCTCGGTACGCCGCAGCCATTCGCAAGCTTCGCGAGGAACGTGAGCTCAGGCAGACGGACATCGACGGGCTCAGCGAGCGCCAGGTGCGGCGGCTCGAAGAGGGCGAGACAATGCCTCACAGCTCGACGTTGAAGAAGCTCGCGCTCGCGCACGGGATGTCGATCCAGGACTACTTGCGCGAGCTCGGGAAGCGGAGCAGCAGCCGTGCCGGCGGTACACGAGCGCGGAAGACCCGACGGGCTCGGCCACTGACGGCAAAGCGGAGCTGACACAGGGCCCCGGGAAGATGCAACGGATGCAACGGAGGAGCGCGAGGAGCGGGACGGACCTGCGATCTTGCAATTCGTCCCGAGCCTCGTAGTCGTGCCCAGTCCGGCTGCCGGGCCCTCGCGTGCCAATCAGGCACGGCCTGGTGGCAGGTCGAGGTGTTGCCAGCGCAGGCCGTGATCGGTGAAGCGAGCGAAGTCTCGATCGCGCGTGACCCAGGTGCAGCCGGCGGCCATCGCGACCGCGGCATGTTGCGCATCGGCCACGAGCTTGCCCGTGGCTGACGTTGCGCGGCACAACGCCGCGACTTCGTGCCAGTGATTGCCGTCGGCCGCGACCAAGCGGCAGTGGGGGTGGCTGCTCAGGGTATCGATCGTCGCCAGCGCAACCGAGAGCGGTGTGGGTGACTGATAGATCCGGCGGTTGGTTACGATGCGAACGAAGGCCACCGCCACCAGTACGCTGAGCGCGAACGGCTCTTTGCCGTTGACCAGTCGTTCCAACCAGGCACGATATCCCGCGTGCACCGCTTCGTCGCGCCGATGCGCGTATGCGAGCACGTTCACGTCGGGCATCAGCATCAGTGGCCGACGGTCGCGCGGTCTTCGTCCTCGAGCGCGCGGGCAAAATCGGCGGGCTCGTGCCGGGCTTTCGAGCCTTGTCGGCCGTGGGTGACCATCTCGAATGCCGGGGCTTCGCGCTTCCGCGCGGCCAAAGTTTCGCGCAGCGCTTCGGCGACCAGCTCGCTCAACGACATGCCGGCGCGTGCGGCGCGCGCCTTGGCCGCTCGGAGCAGGGCGTCGTCGAGCACTATCGTGGTTCGCATCATGATGAGCATATATGTGCCCATGAACGTGTCAAGCCGAGCGGCGCTCGCAGTCGCGATCCATGCGCGCTGGATCAGCTTCCAATAGGCGGCGAGTCGTTCTTCGTAGGTGAGCTCGGTGTACGAGCTGGCGCGCTCGGGGACATCAGGCGATACTCCGGAGCGTGCACGAGGTTTCGTTCCATTCAGTGCGCGATCGCGATCCCGATGCGGGATACTGGCTCACCCGGCCGTTGCACGAGCGCCTCGCAGCGGTGGAGCTGATTCGGCGGGCTACTTGGGGCTGGTATCGTGATATTCCATCCAGTTTTCAGCGAGTTCTTGAGCACGTTCGTCTCGCACCGCGTTCGGTTCCTCGTGGTCGGCGGACACGCGCTCGCCGTACACGGTAGACCTCGCTACACCGACGACTTGGACGTGTGGGTCGAGCCGACGCCAGCCAATGCGAAGCGCGTCATCGAGGCGCTGCAGGCGTTTGGATACGAAGCGTACTCCTTGTCAGCTGCCGAGTTTGCAACTCCAGACCGCATGACGCATCTGGGCAAGCCACCGATGCGCATCGACATCATGACCAGCGTCACCGGCGTGCGATTCCGCGACGCGTGGGCGAACCGCATGCGTGCCAAGATCGAAGGGATGACGCTCTGCTTCTTGGGCCGCAAGCAGCTCATTCAGAACAAGGCTGCGGCGGGTCGCGCCAAGGATCTCGCCGATCTGGCGCTGCTGGAAGAGGCGGAGCAAGCCCCGAGAAAGCGTCGTCGCCCTTCGCGCCGCAAGGGCTGAGCCGGCTCGCCCTCCGCGGCTTCTCTGCGCACCGGCAACGCGTCTACGCCAGCACGACGCAGTCGCCGTACGGGCGCAGGGCCTCGTCATTCGAAAGAAGGCGCATCGGCTCGATTTGCGCCTGAGCCACGAGCAAGCGATCGAACGGGTCGCGATGGTGCATCGCAAGCGTTGCGACCGCGGCCGCATGTTCGCCGCTGATCGACAACAGCATGAACCCTGCCGGCTCGAGCGCTTCGAGCACCTTGGTCGGATTCACGCGCAGCTTACGCACGGCCGCCTTGATGCTGATCTCCCAAATCGATGCGGCGCTGACGTACGTTTCAGAGCGATCGATCATGCGTCGCGCGCTCGGCGAGAGCTTCGCCGGCTCCGCCATCGCCCACAGCAGGATGTGCGTGTCGAGTAGGATACGCATCAACGTTCGAAACGCGCGAGCTCTTGCGCCGAAAGTGGCTGATTGAAGTCATCGGGCACGCGCAGCTTGCCCTCGAGCAACCCGAGCTTCTTAGTGCGCGTCTTTGCGAGCGGGGAGAGCCGCGCGACCGGCTTGCCGGCCTTGGCGATGATCACCTCACGACCAGACGAGACCTCGTCGACCAGCTTCGAGAATTGGGTCTTGGCGTCATGGATGTTCACGGTACGCGGCATAGGACTAAGTCTAGTCTAGTCGATCCAGCGTTTCAAGCACGTCCGGCAACCGACCTCTCTACTCGGGGCCCTAAGCTCCGGCTTCGAACGCGAATCGCACGCGCAGTCTGTCGAAACTGGCGTACGCTCAATTCTCGATGCAGCGCGGGCCCCTCAGAGTCGTCCCGAGGCTGACCCTCGTGCTTGCGCTGGGCATCGTTGCGCAGGTCGCGATCTGGGGTCTTGCCGTGCAGCCGCAGCGCGCGGGAAGTTGGTTTCTCGCCGTGCTCGCGTCAGTGACGTGTTTTGGCCTCGGCGTGCGCATGTTGCGGCGTGCGCTGTCTCCGCTCGTGCTCGAGGCGTTTCGGTTGCAGGAGACGGCGATCGGCTGGGAGCCGGGTCGAGCGCTGAGCGTTCCTGCGGGGCCAGAACCGGAGCCTGCGCTGCACGCGGTGAGGCTGCTCCGCGGGCAATTGCTGGACAGGTTGCAGGAGAGTCGTCGTCTGCGCGTGCGCGCGGCGCAGGCGAGCGAGTACAAGACGGGGTTTCTGAGGTCGGTGCAGCACGAGCTGCGAACGCCGCTGAACGCGATACTGGGCTTTGCGGACGTCCTGCTGTCCGGGATCGAGGGCCCGCTCACGGCCGGTCAGCGTGAGAACCTGAACGTCATCCGCCAGACCGGCAAGCGTCTCGAGGAGCTGTTCGACGAGGTGGTGGACCTGGCGGCGATGGCTGCGGGACAGGTCGAGCTTGCGAGCGCAGCGGTCGACGTCGCACCGCTGCTCGAGCGCGTGGTCGAAGGGTTGGAGAAGGCGCGCGGTGACAAGCCCGCTCACGTGCGAGTCGATTTGGCACAGACACTTCCCTTGGTGCATTGCGATGCGGCTCGGGTGCAGCGCTTGCTGCTCGGGATCGGCGTGCAGGCGCTCTCCATGCTGCAAGGTCCGCTGCTCGTGCTGTCTGCGACGGCGGAGAGCTCCGCGGTGCACTTGTGCGTCCGTGATCCGACGCGGACGCTCACGGCCGAGGAGCTGCGCAGCCTGCTCGGAACCGAGCGAAGCGTGCTGCGTCGCAAGGGCTCGGACGAGGCGAGCCGGCAGCGGCTCGCGATCTGGCGTCAACACGCGGAGCTGCTCGGCGGAAGCTTGACGCTGAGCAGCGACGAGCGGGGCACCGCATATTCGCTCGAGCTGCCGGTTGCCGTGAGCGAGAGGCAGAGCGGCTGATGTTACCCAAGCGCTGCTCGCTCGCGCTCGGCGCTGCTGCGTGCCTGAACGGTGCGTGTCTGTTGTCCGTGAGCGGAGGGCTCGGCGACGGCGTGCGTTTGAGCTCGATCTTGGCCATGTTGGGTGTGGCCGCGTGCGTGACGGCTGCGGCCAGCGTCGTGGTGCGCCCGTTGGGGCGCGATCTGGAGAGGCTTCTCGCGTTGGTCGGACGCGCCGAGGACACGATCCCCGATCTGGCGGGTGTGACTGCTGCTTGCGCCGAGTCCTCAGCGTTGCTCGCCGGCCTCGCGTTGCTGCAGGCACGCTCTGCGGAGCTCGAGGCGGTCGAGCGCGATGCGCGCCGCGCAATCGAAGAAGCGGAGCGCCTGCGCGTGAGCTTCGTCGCCGCGATGGGGCACGATCTGCGCGGCCCCCTCAACTCCGTGATGGGATTTGCCGATCTGCTGGTGATGCCCGAGCAAGATCCGGTCGGGCCGCTCCAGCGCGGCAGCGTGGATCTGATCCGTCGCAGTGCGCAGGACTTGCTGGTGGTGATCGAGCAGATCCTCGATTGGGCCAAGCTCGAGGCCGGGCAGCTCGTGCTCAGCAAACGCGAGGTGAGCCCGCAGGAGCTGATCGCAGAAGCGGTCAAGACGGCGGTCGCGCGCTCTGCCGACCGCGGCTTGGTCGTCGAGCACGATGTCGCAGCGGAGCTGCCCGCGCTGAACGCGGACGCCCGCCGCTTGTCGCAGGCGCTGCTGGCGCTGATGGACCACGCCACCCGCGCGCCATCGCAGCCCAGGGTCACCCTGCGGGTCCGCGTGGCACCGGCTGAGCGTGCGTCAGATGGGCACGCAGCCGGTGCGCGCTGCCTGCGCATCGAGCTGCGTGACCCGCAGCTCGAGGTGCGCGAGGCCGATCAGGGCGAGTTCTTCGAGGCTTTCAGGCCGTCGTACGCGCCGTCGGGACGCAGGGTCTCGGGTCTCGGGCTCGGGCCTGCGCTTGCGCGCGCGCTGATCCGAGCACACGGTGGGCAGGTGTGGTTCGAGAGCCACGCCGACACCGGCACGACCTTCATCGCGGAGCTTCCGCTTAGCGCGACTGCCGGCGCGTGATAAATTCGGACAACCGATGGAACCTGCGCGCGCTTTGCCTACTACTCCTTTGACCTCCGCCACGTCCGCAGTCGCGGTCGCTCAGCGACTGCTCGGCAACGTCGAACGGGTGCTCGAAGGCAAGCGCGAGGTGGTCGAGCTCGCGGTCACGGCGCTGTTCGCGCGCGGCCATCTGTTGATCGAGGACGTACCGGGCGTGGGCAAGACCACCCTCGCTCGCGCGCTCGCGGGCAGCGTGGGCCTCGAGTTCCGGCGCGTGCAGTTCACCTCGGACTTGATGCCTGCGGACGTGCTCGGCGGCAGCGTGTTCTCGCAAGCCACCGGGCAGTTCAGCTTCCGCAAGGGGCCGGTGTTCACCCACGTGCTGCTCGCCGACGAGATCAACCGCACGACCCCGAGGACGCAGAGCGCGTTGCTCGAAGCGATGGGCGAACGGCGCGTGTCGATCGACGGGGAGACGCGCGTGCTCGACGAGCCATTCTTCGTGCTCGCCACGCAGAACCCCGAGGAGTTCTACGGAACGTATCCGTTGCCGGAGTCACAGCTCGACCGGTTCCTGATGCGCGTGCGCATCGGCTACCCGGCACAGGACGTCGAGCGCCAGGTGCTGGCGCGGCGTCGCGGCGTGGA
>JBIOJD010000218.1:0-6728 GCA_044450485.1 Polyangiales bacterium
AACGGCGGATAGCTGCCCGAGCTGCCGGCCGGATCGGCGCGCGTCACGACGGCCGCCGGCTCGAAGCCCTGCCCGGTCACTTGCAAGCGCAGGGTGGTTCGGCTCGCGACCGAGACCGAGTACACCGCATCGGCGCAGTCGTCTTGCATGCCGCAGCCAAAGCCGTCGGTGATGTCCGCGTGCATGCTCGAGGTATCGCCGTCGAACAGGGCGTGCATGCCGTTGACCACGCCAGCGTCGTACGCCGTGGCCGCGCTCTCGTCGTGATTCTGGTGCGTCTGCGCCGCCGTCGACTCGATCCTGCCACCGGTCTTGGTCATCGGGGGCGCGCGGTGCAGGGACAGCACGGTGTCGAAGTTCGAGCCCTCCGTGTCGAAACGCAGTGTCCGTGTCGAGTCGAGGTGCAGCTTGAACGCGGCGTCGTTGCTCGCGGAGTCCGGGCTGCACGCCGCGCCCCCGAGCACGCTCGCATCGAACGACGAGGCAAGCGTCGAGGTGTCGCCGGTCACCGTCACGTATGGGTTGCTGGTGTCGAGCGGGATCGTGAACACGTGCGCGGGCGATGCGTCGACGTTGCCGCTCGCCGTGACCGGGCTCGCACGCAGGGGCCAGATCGGCAAGAGCCCTGCGCCTTGCTCGTAGACCGCCAGCACCGGGTACGCGTCACCCATGTCGAGACTGAGATCGACCGTCGTGGGCGCGCCGGCCGAGCCCACGTCCAGCGAAAACACCGCATCGGGCGCGAGCGTGCTCGCCCCGCAGGCGCTGCCGAACAGAGAGCCCTGATAATCGGCGCTCATGTCGGCGCTCGCATCGCTCGGCTTGGTCGTGTCGCCCGAGACCACGACGCGGCGGTCGGTCAAATCGCCGAGCGCGTACGCCGAAGTGAAGATCTCGTTGGTGTCATCCGAGTCCGGGAGCTGCACAGGCGCTGCGATCGGCCCGTCGAAGACCGCGAGCGTGGTGGGCAAGCTCGAGCCTTCGGTCGAGAGCGCGACCGGAACCGTGCTGCCCGCCGGCCCGGGCGCAGTCACGTCGAAGCGCAGCAGCGCGTCGCTCGCGGCGGGCTCGGCTTGGCAACCGACGGTGGCCGTGGGCACGCTGCCGTTCATCGGCGTGATCTGCCCACGCAGCAAGCTCAGCGTGCTTCCGCTGTCGCCTGGCAGCGCGAGCGCGCTGCCGAAGTCCAGGCTGGTCGATGGCACGGAAAGCACGCCGGGCGTCGTGCCTTGCAGCATGCCGAGATTAGCCGGGTCGTAGTCATACGGATAGCTCGCGGGATCCGGACCGTCGTGGAACGGCGCGTCCGTCACCATCACCACTATTGGTTGCGCGCCGTCACGGAAGCACGGATAACCGTTGCGGCCCGAAGGACACGTGGCGTCGAGCACCGAGCTGCGTCCGATGCCCGTGAACATGCCTTGACCGGTCGCGAGCGCGTGCAGCGCTGGGATCTGACTACCGGCCACGTCCGGATCGCCGCTCGGTTGCGCGCCTCCGAGCCGGCTGAACGCGCTCTTCACGTTCGCGAGATTCGCGTCTTGGTCGGATACGTTGCCAAAGGCGACCTGTTGCTTCGCGGCCGCGCTGCTCTGCGCAGGTGCAAGTGTCTGGTCGCTCGCATACGGCTCGAACGGGATCTCGCGGAACATGCCGAGGCCGAGCTCGACGCTCGGGCTCACACAGCGCAGGGCGCCTGCGACCCCGGCATCGCCGAGCGTGGTGTCGCCACCCGCGCAGCTCGTACCGGATGCCAAGTATGAGCCGACGTCGAAGCTGTCGTAGAGCCACTGCGTTTCCTCGGCCATGCTCTTCGATTGATCGAGCAACAGGTACACGTCGCTGCGCGCGGGGAACGGCCGGCTCACGTGCAGCTCGGTGTCGGACAAGCCTTCGGCCACCTCGAGCAGCAGCGAACCATCTGGCGCGCCACCGTCGGGCGGCGACGCCTGCGGCGAGGTCATGTGCGGCGCCAGCGTGATGCCTGCGCCGCTGCCGTGATACTCGACACCGGTCGCAAACGTCGGATCGAGCTTGCCGTCGCTTGGATCGAGGTTGTCGACCACGACATGGCAGTTGGGCTCGCAATCGCTGCAGCGGGGATGATCGGCGACTTGATCGACGAGCCCTGTCTGCGAAACCGCCGCCGGTCGTGCGAAGCTCTTGATGTTCTCGCACGCACCGTAGCGACCGTTGACGCAGTAGCGCGTGCCCTCGAGACAGACGCCCGCTCCGGCGTCGACGCCGATCTCCGGACTGCAGGCGACTGGCGTTTGGTTGCCCGCGCACGCGCAGCCCTCGACTGGCTCGAGACACTGCGCGATCGGCACGGCCGCACGGGCCGCCGCGGAGGGCGTCCCAGACCGCTCGGTGCAACCGAGCAGCACGAGCGCGCAGACGAGCAGGTGGCGCAGCGTTGGCGTCATGGCGCGCAGCTCATCGGAGCGCCGAGAACGCTCCTGCAAGTGATGCAGCCCGTCGTGGCGCAGCCCGCTTCGGCGCAGCCCTCGCCCACCGCGCAATCCGGGTCGGGCGCACCACAACCGCAGTTGCAGCCGTCGCCGCCGCCCTGCTGCTCCAAGCCGCAAGCCCAGTCGCCGCAGGTCATGCGACCGCCCGTTGCGTCGTGGCACACCGCACAGCCATCGGCCGAGCAACCGGGCTCGACGCAGGCGTCCGCATCGATGCAGTCCGGATCGTCCTGCCGGCAACCACAATCGCACACGCCGTCTTTGTCGTAGCCCGCAAGGCACGCGCCGCGCGTGCACGCATGAGCGGCACCGCCAGAGTCGTAGCAGCGCGTGCACGCCGCAGCGAAACAGCCAGCCTCGTAGCAGCCGACGCCTGCGCAATCGGGATCGAGCGCCCCGCAGCCGCAGTCACAGCCATCGTGGCTGCCCCAGTGCGACAGCTCGCACGCGAAGTGGCAATCGAACGCGCTGCCGTCCTCGAGCCGGCAGTGATCGCAGGACGCCGCGCGGCACCCGGGCTCGGAGCAGCCCTGGACGCAGTCGGGGTCGAGCGCGCCACAGCCGCAATCACATCCATCCTGGCCGCCGTAGCTCGACGCGGCGCAGACGTAGCTCGCCGGCGCGATCGCCTTGCCCATCTCATCGTGGCGCACGTCGCAGCCCGCAGCGTCACAACCTGCGTCGACGCAGCCGCTGCTGCCGCAATCGGGATCGGTGCGCCCGCACCCGCAATCGCAGCGGCGCCCGTCGCCGAAGCGCTGCGCTCCGCAGGTGAACAGACCTGGGCACGCGAGCTGACGGCCGAACGCGTCGTGGCACGACGCGCATGCGTCCGAAGCGCAGCCGGGCTCCGTGCAGCCCGCATCCGCGGGGCAATCCGGATCGGGCTCGCCGCAACCGCAATCGCATGCGCCGTCGCCGCGCAGCGTGGCGTCGCAGGTCCACTGCGACGCAGGGGGCGCGCAGGTGATCACGCGTCCGGCCTGGTCGTGGCACACGTCGCAGCCCGCAGCGTAGCAACCGCCATCGGTGCACGCGCTGTGCCTGCAATCGGGGTCGTAGTTGCCGCAGCCGCAATCGCACGCACCGTCGCCGATCACGGCCTTGCGACAATGAAACGCCGCGGGCGCGCCGCAGTCGGTCATGCCCCCCGGGCCGTGGCACAGCTTGCAGCCGACCACGTTGCAACCGGGCTCATAGCAGCCCGAGTTGCTCCCGCAGTCGGGATCGAGCGCGCCACAGCCGCAATCGCAGACGCCGTCGCCGCGGCGATCGCGTTCGCACAACCACGCGCCGGGCGCGCCGCAGTCGCGGCTCGTGCCGTCGGTGTCGAAGCACGCCTCGCACGAGGGCAGCGAGCAGCCAGGCTCGCTGCAGCCCGGGGTCTTGCACGCGCCGTCGAGCGCCCCGCAGCCGCAGTCGCAGACCTCGTCGAGCGCGAGCGCGGGGCTGCAAGTCCAGCCATCGGGCACGGTGCGTGAGACGGGGTCGCTGCGAAGAACAGGAGCGCGCGCGTCCACGGCGAAGGCGGAGAACCCGAAGTCCGATGAGGTCGCACCGGCATCGACCGCACCGTCCCCAGCGCGACCCGCCACGCCCGCATCGCGCGACCGGGCCCCGGCATCGACGTGCGGCATGGACGCGCTGAGCGATGAAGAGGGGGCCGCCTTGCCGCATGCGGTGGCCGCGCCGAGCGCAGCCAAGCAAGCGCAGACGCAGAGCGCACGCGCCTTGGACGCTGCGTCGAGGATCCACACGTTGGCTGGCCCTCCTGCCCGGCTTCGGAACACCTCTCGCGGCCGGCTTGCCGAAACGCCCGTGCCGACCGCTCGAAGCTCGCTCCGGGTTGGCCTCTTAGCACGCATGTGGCCTGCGCACCGGTGACGCACTTCACAGCATGCCGGGCGATCACACCGCCTGCGGAATTATCCGCAGTTTTGGAGGCTCGAAGGCCGCTTGCAAACCGCACCTTCGAACGGTCGCCGGAGCCGCAGCCTGGGTTCTGCCCTCCCAGCATCAGCCTGTGATACCTTGTGCCTCGGGCCCCCGTAGCTTTGCCTGGTCCACTGATAGGACGGCTCGATGCGATTACCTTCTTGGCTTGCGCTGGGCTTTTTGCTCCTGGCGACCGCGCGTGCGTTCGGCCAAGCCCCCGCACCCGAAGCGCAGACCCCGGCACCGGCAGCCGCACCAGCCACGGCAGCGACACAGCCGGCCGCGTCCTCCGAAGGCGCGAAAGAGCACTTCAAGCGGGGTGAGGCCGCCTACGAAAAGGGCAACTACACCCTGGCCATCAGCGAGTGGCAGGCCGCCTACACCATCGAGGCGCGGCCGCGCATCCAGTACAACATCTATCAAGCGCTCGAACGGCTAGGCCAGTTGCCCGAGGCCTCCGCAGCGTTGCAGCGCTATCTCAGCACCGCGGACCCTGACGACCCGAGCTACGCGGACGCGACTGCGCGCATGTCCGCCCTGCAGCAGCGCTTGCAAGCCACCGGCATCCGCCTCGTGGGCGGCCCCGAAGGCGCCGCGGTCAACGTCAGCGGTCATGACTGGGGAATGCTGCCCCGGCCGGATCGCATCCCCGTGCAGCCCGGCAACCACCGCGTGGTGATCACGCTCGCAGGCCACAAGGACTTCGTGACGAATGTGGTCGTGCCCCCCGGTCAGGTCGTCGACGTTCCGGTGCAACTCGAGGCGACGGCTCCCGCGGCTCCCCAGCCGACTGCGCACGCCGCTGGCTCGTCCGCGGATGCCACGCCCTTCTTCGTCGCGAGCGGTGTGCTCGGCGCGGGCATGATCGGCAGCTTGATCTGGACCCTCAACCGCGCGGGCGAGATCAAGGGCTGCAGCGATCCGAATTTCTTCTGCAAGAATCGCAGCGCGGTGGCGACGCAGCGCACGATCGCGATCGGCTTGACGGCCACGTTGGGCGTGGCTGCAATCGCCACGCTCGTGTATGGCGTCGTGCTCAGCGGTCAGAGCGAAGAGCACGCCGCGCTGTGCGTGCCGACCGGAACGGGCGCAACCTGTGCCGTGCACTTCTGAAGGAGCTCGAGGATGAGGATTTCAGCCGCGCTGTTGTGCTGCCTGTTGGGCGCCTCCGCCGTGCTCGGCGCGTGCTCGAAGGCGGGCAAGTGCCAGCGAGGCGAGCCGGGTTGTGCGTGCAAGACCAACTCGATCGACTCGTGCAACGTCGGCTCGAGCTGCGTGGACGGCATGTGCGTCGGCGGCAGCACCGGTAGCAGTGGCAGCGGCGGCGGGGGCAAGGGCTCGTCGGCGGGCACGGGCGCCGGCGGCAACGACGCAGGCAAGACCGACGCAGGCAAGACCGACGCGGGCAAGACCGACGCAGGCAAGACCGACGCAGGCAAGACCGACGCGGGCAAGACCGACGCGGGCTCGGTGACGTGCACGGGCAGCTCGTTCCAAGCGGCGTGCATCGCGTTCTGCAACGTGTTCTGCGACAACGAATCCCAACTGTGCGAGTCCTCGACCTGCAAAGCAGGCCAGTGCGATCCGGGCGGCGACTTGTACAACGTCTGCGGCGACACCTGTGGCACCGACACGACGTGCGTGCAGGGCTTGTGCACGTCGGAGTCCAAGCGGACCTGCGAAGGCTTCGGCTTCAAGGACTCGAACAACGTGTTCCAGGCCGCCTGCTTCTTGAACGACCCGAGCTGCGTGCTGAACCCCGACTACGGCTGCAGCGACACCTGCGGAAGCCTCTCGAGTGGCGCGGGCGGAGACCTCGCGCACAACGGACAGTGCGAGGACGGCGGCGACAAGTCGACCGCCTCGAGCTGCCCTCGGGGCACCGATTGCACCGACTGCGGCCCGCGCACCTGCAGCATGAAGGGCGGAAGCTGCATGAACCACGGCGACTGCTGCGGCTTCTACGCGAGCAAGTCCTTGTGCGTGTCGATCGGAGGCGCGGGCATGTGCCTCGACACGTGCGACACGGCCGCGCCGAGCTGCGCCAGCGGCGAGTCCTGCCTGGCCGCAAACTCGAACAAACAACACGTCTGCGCGCCGAGCTCGGCGCATTAGTGATGAGGGGCGGCACGCGCCGCCCCTCCCGAGCGAAGTGAATTCGCTCGGGTCCCTCCCCACGCGGAGCGGGAGCTTCGCTCCCCTCTCGCGGCGAAGCCGCGATTCACCCCTCAGCGCGAGTCCAGCGTCGCAAAGGACGCGCGAGCGTAGCGAGCCTCGCGGAGGGGTGGGCCCCGACGAGCTTTGCTCGGCGGGCGGGGAGGG
>JBIOJD010000219.1:0-6701 GCA_044450485.1 Polyangiales bacterium
GGGGCCGCGGCGCAGCCACACACGGCGGCAGCGAGGGCCAGAGCAGCAAAATGCTTCGTATTCATTGTGGAGTCCTCCTCGAACTACCGGTTTCCTGCGGCGGGGCGTAGCGCCATGGTGCTCGCAGCGCGGGATTAATGCGGCTCGGTCTGCTTTCTGTGACCGCGGGCCGGCGAATTCGTACGGCGTAAGAGGCCCCTCGAACGGGAAGCGTCCGCGTTTGGAGACGCTCGCAGTTGGGATGCTCCGCTGCGGCCCGAACCGCCGCATGCTTGCAAACGGTCGAGCCGCGCTCTAGTGCTGGCGACGCGGACCGCACACGCGCGCTACGTCCGAGCTGAATGGGACAGGACTTGCGAGAGCGTCTCGGTCTCGAGCACGCCGTGGTGCAGGCTGGGCTCGGCGGCGGGCTCGCGCGCGCCGAGCTGGCGTCGGCGGTGTCGCGGGCCGGGGGCCTGGGCACGGTCGGCATCATGGTCGATCCGGGCAGGTACCGCCTCGAGCTGGAGCGTGCGCGTGAGGCGGCGAGCGGGCGGCCGATCTCGGCGAACCTGCTCTTCCCGGTGATGCGCCGGTCGCACGTGCGGGCGTGCATCGATGCGGCCGTGCCGATCGTGTCGCTGTTCTTCGGCTTCGATCGGCGCGTGGTCGCGGCGCTTCACGAAGCCGGCTCGATCGTGCTGCACCAGGTCGGCAGCGTGGAGCAGGCCCGGCGCGCGCTTGCCGACGGTGCCGACGGCATCATCGCTCAGGGCGAGGGCGCCGGCGGTCATCTGCTCGCGACCGAGCCGCTCGGGACGCTGCTGCCCAAGCTCGCCGAGCTCACGGCCGGGCGCATGCTGCTCGCGGGCGGAGGCATCTTCGACCGCGCGACCGCCGAGCGTGCGCGCTCGCTCGGTGCGGACGGCGTGTGGTGCGGCACGCGCTTTCTGCTCACGCACGAGAGCCACGCACACGACGGGTACAAGGCGCGTCTGCTCGCCGCCGAGCGAACGCTCGTCACCTTGCTGTTTGGCCTCGGCTGGCACGGTCTGCACCGGGTGGCGCCGAACGCCGCGACCGAGCGTTGGTGCGCACGCGACCCGCTCGGGCCGCGCTGGGTGCGGGCGCTCAATCGCGCGAGCGGACCGCTCAGCCGGATGCTGCCGCCCGCCGCGAGCGCGCGCACCCTCCGTCTGCAGCGGGTCGAGCGACCGTTCTATACGCCCGCGTCGTTGCTGCGTGGCATGGACGAGGCGCTGCTCGATGTCGTGCCGCTCTACGCCGGCGAGTGCGTGCGCCACATCAGCGACCTGCGCAGCGCCGCCGAGGTCGTGCGCGAGCTCGCGGGCGAAGACTGAGACGGTCGGTGACGCGGGCGGGCGCACCCCGAAGCGATGTCCCGGGATTGTGCTAGCTTGCCGTCGCGGACATGCAGGTCTCGATCTTGATGGTGCGCGCGCTCATCGGGGTGATCGAGCGTGCAGGTGCCAGCCGCGATCGGTTTCTCGGCGTGGCCGGGATCGATGCGCGCTTGCTCGAAGACGGCGAGGCGCGAATGTCGGCCGCGGACTACGGCCGTTCGCTCGACGCGGCGCTCGCGGTGTCGGGCGATCCTGCGTTCGGACTGCACTTGGGCGAGCAGGCGCGCTCGGTGATGTTCGACGTGCTGGGCCCCCTGGCCGAGCATGCCGCGACCTTGCGCCAGTGCGTCGAGACGAGCGCGCGCTACGCGCGACTGTTGGCCGAAGGGCACGATCCGGAGCTCCACGAGCAGGGCGACGTGGCAGTGATTCGGCTGCCGTCGCTGCGCGGGGAGGCGGCCTTCGTGCGGGTGACGGCGGAATTCGCGATGACCGCGCTCTTGCCGATGCTGCGACATTTCGCGGGCGATGAGGCTCGGCCCACGAAGGTGGCGTTCGCCTACGAGGCGCCCGCGTACGTCGCCGAGTACGAGCGCATCTTCGGCGGCACCGCGCGCTTTGGCCAGGCCTTCACGGAGATGGAGCTCCCGCGCGCGTGGCTGGACAAGGCGCAGCTGTACCAGAGCCCGGAGCTCTACGCGGTGCTGACGGCGGAAGCCGAGCGCACGCTCGGCCGGCTCGAGCGGGACGCGCCGTTGCGCGATCGTATCGAGCGCATCCTGGAGAAGCACGGACCGGACGAGCTCACGATGGAAGACGTGGCCCGCGAGCTCGAGATGAGCGCGCGATCGCTGCGCCGACGCGTGCTGGCTGAAGGGGTCAGCTACGGCGAGCTCGTCACACGCAATCGCATGCACACCGCCAAGCGCATGCTCGAGCGTCCGAACACTTCGATTCAGGAGACCGCGTACGCGATGGGCTTTGCGTCGACAGCCGCGTTCCATCGAGCCTTCAAGCGCTGGACTGGCATGACCCCGAAGCAATACCGCGACTCCTTCTGAGCGCTGGCTCGGTCCGTCGGCGGCCAAGACTTGGCCGCAGCCGAACATTGGCGATGAACGCGCCACGCGCTAGGCATTCGGCTGAGGTGGAGGAATGCCCGAGCGCCTGAAATCCATGTGCACCGTCTCGCGTGTCGCGTACCTGGCCATGTGCCTGGGCGCGCTGACCGTCGTCCTCGGATGTTCCAACAAGCCCGCACAACCGGCGCACAAGATTGGATTTGCCGGCAGCGGCGCTGGCTCCGGAGTGAACGCGGCGAGCGCCACCGGCAACGGGCAACCTCTACCGTCCGGCGGCGGAGGCGGCAGCAGCAGCTCCGCACCAGGCGCCTCGCACGCGTCTCCGAGCGTCGATGGCGGGATGAAAGGCGGCGCGGCCGATGCAACCGACGCTGCCACCGCGGCGGACGCCACGCTCGGTGCGCAGGACGGTGCGCCGAGCTCGCCCCACTCGACGGGTCCCGGCGACTGGGTCGCTGGCGACTATCCACCGGACCTCACCTCGGACACCTGGCGCGAGATCTCGGGCCTGCCCGGCCAGAGCACGTACGTGCGCCAATACAAGGTGCACATCCCGCCGAGCTACAAGCCCGACGTTCCCGCGCCGGTCGTCTTTTGCATTCACGGCCTTGGCCAGGACGCCCTGCTCTTCTGCCACACCGGTGCGGCGATGGACGCGAAGTCGGACGAAGCCGGCTTCGTGCTCGTGATGCCCAACGGCTATCAGAACAGCTGGAATGCGGGCACGTGTTGCGGTGGCGCCAGTAGCGAGCAGCTCGACGACGTCGCGTTGTTCCGCGCGATCTTCAAGGAGGTGGGCCAGCACGTGAACATCGACCTCGGTCGCGTCTACGCGACGGGTCTGTCGAACGGCGGCTACATGAGCTACCGCTTGGCCTGCGACGCGGCCGACATCTTCACCGCAGTGGCTCCGGGCGCGGGCGCGGTCGGCACGAACGACATCGGCGGCGGTACGAACTCGATGTCCGACTTCACTGCGTGCAAACCGAGTCAGCCCGTCTCCGTGCTCGACATCCACGGCACGCAAGACCCGCTCATCCCGTATTCGTTGCAGGCGCCCAGCATGAGCGTCATGGCGAAGAACGACGGGTGCGCGACCACCACGAAGACCGCGTCGCAACCGGCGAGCGCAGGCGACACGATGTGCATCACCTACGACGGCTGCCCGAGCGGGATCGAGCTGACCGCTTGCAGCATCATGGGCGGCGGCCACTGCTGGTTCGGCAGCCCGGACTGCGGCACGGGTGGCGGCGACATCGGCTTGGCCATCGTCGGCGCAAACAGCGACACGATGAAAAACACCGACGCCGTGTGGGACTTCTTCAAGCGCCTCTCCCGCTGAGCACAGGCGAGCACCGGCTCCCGTGGACCAACGGGCACGTTGCCTTTGCCGGCGAAGGGACGAAGATAGGCCACTGAGCGCGCCGCCGCCCGAGGCAGGGCCCGGCTGCGCCCACAGCGGAGGCTGCCATGAGCATCGAGACCGTGCGCGGTAAGCGAGCCCTGATCCGTTTCGAGGCGAGAAAGTGCATCCACTCGCGACAGTGCGTGCTCGGACGGCCCGATGTATTCGTGCCCAACGTCGAAGGCGAGTGGATTCACCCTGATGCCGCAACGCCCGAAGAGATAGCCGCGCTCGCCGCGGCGTGCCCCTCTGGCGCAATCGGTTACGAACGGGTCGATGGCGGGCCACAAGAAGCTCCTCCGCTCGTCAACGTAGCCCGCGTGCGCGAGAACGGTCCGCTCGCGCTGCACGCGGCGATGGACATCGCGGGCTCGGGCGCCACGCTTCGCGCAACGCTGTGTCGTTGTGGCGCCTCCAAGAACAAGCCCTTCTGCGACGCGAGCCATATCGCGATCGGCTTTCAGGCCACCGGTGAGCCCGCCTCGCAAGAATCGAAGCCCCTGGCCGCGCGCAACGGCCCGCTCCGCGTCACGCCCCAAGAGAACGGTCCGCTTCTGGTCGAAGGCAACCTCGAGATCTGCAGCGGTACGGGCCGCACCGTGCGGCGCGTGACCAAGGCGTTCCTGTGCCGCTGCGGTCAATCCTCGAACAAGCCGTTCTGCGACGGCACGCACAACAAAATCGGCTTCAGCACGCAGTGACTCGGTGGGCCGGACGCGGCTCGCTGAGCCCTCCGAGCGGCTCACGTGACGATTGCCACTTCCCAAGTCAGTCGCGCGGCACCAAACCGTCACACGTGCGCGCGGTTGACATGCAACGCCCAGGTCGCCTCTACTCGCGGGTCTCAGGCGATTGGCCTTGGGGCGCGAGAATGGCTGAAGGGCAGCTTTCCCAGCGGTTTTTGGCAGTGCGCAAGCAGACCGACGCGCTCTGCGCCGGGCTGACCCCGGAAGACTGCGTGGTGCAGTCCATGCCGGACGCGAGCCCGACCAAGTGGCATCTGGCGCACACGAGCTGGTTCTTCGAAACCTTCGTGCTCAGCAAGGCGCCCAGTCATCGGGTCTTCGATCCGAGCTTCGGCTACCTCTTCAACTCCTACTACGAGAGCCTCGGGCCCCGACATCCACGCAGCGCGCGCGGCCTTCTCACGCGCCCGTCGCTCGATAGAGTCCTCTGCTACCGCGCGCACGTGACGGAGGCAGTCGCGGCCTTGCTCGCGCGCTCGGGCGGTGACGCGGATGAGCTCGCTCCGCTGATCGAGCTCGGTATCCAGCACGAGCAACAACACCAGGAGCTGATCCTCACGGACATCAAGCACCTGTTCTCCCTCAACGCGGGGCTGCCCGCGTATCACGACGCAACCGAGCCCACCTCGCAGGCAACGCTTGCGCTCGGGTGGCGGCATCACGACGCCGGTGTGCGCTTGCTCGGACACCGTGGTGCTGGCTTTTGCTTCGACAACGAGGGCCCAGCCCATCGCGTATTCATCGAGCCCTTCGCCATCGCCAATCGACTGGTCACCAATGGCGAATATCGACAGTTCATGCGCGACGGCGGCTACAGCCGGCCCGAGCTGTGGCTGGCCGATGGATTCCGAGCAAGCAGTGAGCGCGGCTGGGTCTCACCGCTGTACTGGGACGACGCGGCCGAGCATGTCTACACCCTGTCGGGCCTCCGTCCCATTTGGGACGCGGAGCCCGTGTGCCATGTCAGCTTCTACGAGGCTGATGCGTTCGCGCGCTGGGCCTCGGCAAGGTTGCCGACCGAAGCAGAGTGGGAGCTCACCGCCGGGGACCTCGCCATTGCAGGCAACTTCTTGGAGAGCGGTCGACTCCACCCGCTGGCCGCGCCCGCTCCAGGCGACCTCACGACCCAGATGTTCGGAGACGTTTGGGAGTGGACATCGAGCGCCTATTGCCCATATCCAGGTTATCGCCCCACCGCAGGCACACTCGGTGAGTACAACGGAAAGTTCATGAGCAATCAGATGGTGCTGCGCGGTGGATCCTGTGTCACGCCTTTGGCTCACATCCGGGCGAGCTACCGCAATTTCTTTCCGCCCGATGCGCGCTGGCAGTTCAGCGGCTTTCGGCTCGCGAGGTCAGCATGAAGGGTGCGGTTGCCAGGAGCGCGCGCGGCGCAGCCGTCCGAGCGACCTCGTCGGACGCGATCCGCGCAGACGTGATGCACGGGCTTTCGCAAACGCCGAAGGCCCTACCCTGCAAGCTCTTCTACGACGCGCGCGGCTCGGAGCTGTTCGAGCGCATCTGCGAGGTCCCGGAATACTATCCGACGCGTACGGAGCTCGGTATTCTCCGCGAGCATGCGGCCGAAATCGCGGGGGCGTTCGGCGCGGACTGCACGCTGATCGAGCTCGGGAGCGGGAGCTCGACCAAGACCCGACTGCTGCTCGGCGCCATGCAAGGGGTGCGCGCGTACGTTCCGATCGAGATCTCGCGGGCTGCCTTGCTGAGCAGCGCCGTGGCGCTACGCACGGCCTATCCGACCTTGGAGGTGCTACCCGTCTGCGCCGACTACACGCAGCCCCTGCGGTTGCCGGCGATCACGAGGCACGGCCGCGTGGCTGCGTTCTTCCCCGGTTCGACCATCGGGAACTTCGACCCCGACGACGCAGTGGCCTTCTTGGGTCGGGTCCGAAGCTACTGCGGTTCACCCGGCCAGCTCCTGATAGGGGTCGACTTGAAGAAGGACCGAGCCACGCTCGAAGCCGCCTATGATGACCGACAGCAGATGACCGCCGAGTTCAATCGCAACATCCTGCGCGTCGTCAATCGCGAGTGCGGCGCCGACTTCTGCCTCGAGGCGTTCGCCCATCGCGCGATCTGGAACGAACGCGCTTCCAGAGTGGAA
>JBIOJD010000220.1:0-6640 GCA_044450485.1 Polyangiales bacterium
GCTGGGTGCCACACGCCGTCCTTTGCCGGCGGGCCTCGAGCTCGGCGCGAGCGTGGGGCTGCTCGCATGGCTGCGTCCAGAGCTCGCGCTGCCGTGTGCGGTCTTGCTCGCTCATGCGACCCTGCGTCACGCGCGCGCGGGTCGGCGCGCCGTCGTGCTGGCCATGCTCGGCGCGGCAAGCGTCATCGCGTTCCGGCTCGCAAGCTTCGGCGATTGGCTCCCGCTCGCGTTTCGCGCGAAGTCCGGGCCGCTGCTCCACGGACTGCGGTACACACTGGAGGGCGTCGTGCTGGCGAGCTCGCTGGCTGGAGTGGTGCTGTGCTGGCTGGCGAGTCGGCGCGGGCGCTCGGATGACCGCGCTCTTTTGTGGGTGGCGCTGGCGCACTTGGCGGCTGTCGTGCTCGCTGGGGGCGACTGGATGCCTGGATACAGGTTGCTCGTGCCCGCGCTACCCATCTACGCGTGGCTCGTCGGCGTCGGCGTGACGCGCGGCTTTGCGCGCAGGCCGAGGCTGGGAAGCGTGGTTCTGCTGGTGGCTCTGAGCATTCCGGCGCTCGATCTCGCGACCCGATGGCCCGACTTGCGGGCGAGCGCGTTGGTCCGCGAGCGCGCCGCACCGCTCGCCGCATGGTTGAGGGCCAACAGCTCGCGCGTGGCCATGGTCGATGTCGGCTTCCTCGGATACGCGAGCGGGGTCGAGGTGATAGACCTCGCGGGGCTCACCGACCCGGTGGTCGCGCGCAGACCCGGAGGGCATCTCGACAAGCGTATCGATCCCGCGTATCTGCGCCTGCGCGATCCGGACGCAATCGTGCTCCACAGCCGAACGCCGCCGCAAGTCACGGATCAGGGCGAGCTTCTGGCGCTCGACGGGTTCCCGGTCGAACGTCTCGTTGCTCAGATCGGTTTCGTGCGCGCGCAGTTCCGCGTGCAGGCCGTGTTTCACTGCGCTCCGGCATACCACTACGTGCTGCTGCATCGGCGAGCGGACGCGCTCAGGGTTGCCCCCGGTAAGTGAACGCGAGCAGCGGCACGCCGAGCAGGTCGAAGAGCGTGGGAGAGGCGAGGCGAGCCCGCGTGCTGCCCTTCATCGGCCGTAGAAACGCAACGTCGAGCGCCCAGCTCGGATGCGATGACACGCGCATGCCGTAGCCCGCGACGTAGACCGGCAAGCTGATCAGAGGCAGGTCGCGCGCCGCATTCACGAGCATGCTGTACTCGAGCAAGAGGCTCACGTCGCGCGAGACGCGGGCGGTGAACCCAGCGCCGAGCCCGACAGGCAAGACGGTGTCCGGCTCGTCGTGCACCACGGTCATCGCGGCGAGGCTCAAGCTGCTGCGACAAGCCAGCTCGAAGCAGATCTGGGCGATGGCTCCGACCCGGCCGAACAAAAGTGGGGCGCCCTCGTTGCCCTCGAGGTAGTCGATGCTGCTCTGCAGCGCGATGCGCAGGTAGCGGCTGCGCAGCACGTTCGCCTTGAGCTCCAGCTCGGCGAAGCCGCTGCGGAAGTTGGTCGTGCCCGTGACCGACACGTGCACGTGATCGGTCGGCGCGTAGCCCGCGGACAAGAGCACGATCTCGTAGCTCGAGCCGAACAGCATGCCGCGCGGTTGCGTCTCGGCTGTCGGGACGATCAAGACCCGGTCGGCATGCGCGTCGGTGTGACGTGCGCTCAGCTCCCCCGTGGTGTTGTCGGTCGTCTGAGCGAGTCCGCTCGCGCTGCTGAGCAGGGCCAGCGCGGCTGCGCCGAGCGCGACGTGTCGGCGCGCCGAGGATGCTGTCAAGGCGTACTCCTCTTCGATCGACTGTCGCTGTCATCATGCCCGAGCTGCGACCCCGCGTCAGCATTGCCGCAGCCGTGGCTTCGGTGGCAAGCTATCGGGTCATGGCATCGCAGCTTGCACCAGGTTTCTTGGTCGCCGCGCCGTCGCTGCTGGATCCCAATTTCAAGCGAACGGTGGTGATGCTCGTGGAGCACCGTCCGGAGGGATCGCTCGGTTTCGTGATCAATCGGCCGGCGGAGCTCGAGCTGCGCTCGATGCTCAAGCAACTGGGGTTGCCGGAGCGCGACTCGCCGCGCGTGCGCTCGCCCGTGCTCGTGGGCGGGCCGGTGCTGCCGGAGAGGGGGTGGGTCGTGTTCGAGCACGGGTCGGTGGCTGCAAGCGGAGAGGACGTCGTTCGCATCTCCGATCACTTGGCGGTGAGCGCGTCCCGCGAGATGCTCGAGGCGCTCGTGGGGGAAGACGGGCCGGAGCGTATTTTGCTCGTGCTCGGCTATGCCGGCTGGGATCCTGGGCAGCTCGACGCCGAGATCGCGCAAGGGGCGTGGATTCCGGTCGATTTCGATGAACGGATCCTGTTCGACACGCCGTTCGACGAGCGTTGGGGCGGCGCCTTGCGGATCCTCGGCATCGATCCCGCGCGCTTGGCGATCGGCGTCCCGGAAGCTTGATTGTCGGGGAGTCACGCGACTCCCCGCCCCAACCGGCGAAGCCGTTTGGGGCCCCACCCCACGCGGGGCTCGCTACGCTCGCGCGTGTGCGTCGCCGCGCTCGTTCACTTCGCGGCGGCCTGAGGAAACACGACGCGTCCGAAGCGCTCGAGGGTGTGGAAGTCGCCGATCAGCGGTGGGGACCAGCCGACCGCGCGCTGGCCTTCGCGCCGCGTGTCCATCACGAAGAAGTTCATGCGCCAGGTGGCGCCCGCCGCAGGTGGCTGCGCCGGGGTGGGGCCTGCGGCGAACGCGGTCCACGGAATCGCGAGCTCGACCGTGTAGCCGACGTCGTTCTCGTCGTCGTTGGGCTTGCCTTGCAGGGCGACCTTGGCCTTGGCGGCGCTCGACCAGGCCATGTCCCCGAACGGCTGCGGTAGCCGGCGAGAGTCGTAGCGCGTGTCGAACACGACGCCCGTCGGTGCGACCTGGATCTCGAAGTAGTTCTTGCCGTCACCGTCCGGGTCGACCATCAGCTCGACCGCGTCCTGCTCCCACAGGTGCTCGTCGGCCTTCTTGAACGTGCTCCTGAGGAAGTCGTCCGCGACCTGGTATCCGACGTACAGGTTCTTGTCGTCGTACAGCACGCGCGCGCTCGCCGCGAACGCTCCGCGCTCGCCGCTCATCGTCTGCACGAACGCGCCCGAAGTTTGCGCGGCGCTCCAGTCGGCCTCGTCGAGCTTGCCGTCGATCTGCAGCGGTGCGGTGAGCCGCCGCGCTATCAGTCGTGGGAGCTCTGGCGGTTTGCTGGGCTCGCCGACCGGCACACTGAGCGCCTCTGCGCGGTTGTCCCCGTCGTTCGGGCCCACCGTGACGCGCAAGCGATTGGGGCCGTGCCAGAATCCGACGAAGAACACGGCTGCGTTCGAGTGCCAGTCGGCGGGCAGTGCCACCTCCTGGACGTCTTTGATGAAGTCGCCCTTCTGCCAGCTGTCTTCCGGGTACAGCTCGCGCAGCGGGCGGACCGCGTCGAGGTTCACGCGGTTGTGCTTGGCAGCGTCCGCGAGGTGCGTGAAGACCTTCCAGCCCTCGCCGAGCGGCGCGTCCACCTGCCAGTACCAGGTCACCGTGAAGGTCTGGCCCTCGCGCGCCTGCGGCGTGCTGAGGTCGTAGCCGAGCAAGCGCACTTTGTTCTCGAATCGAATGTCGAGCGCATGCTCCGGCTTGGGCGCTTGGGTCGAGACGATCTGTGACGCCATCTCGCGCGAGACCTTCGGCGGTCGCTTGTGCTTCTGAACGCAGCCATACGCGAGCAGCAGCATCGTCGATAGAAGCACGTGTCTCATCGGCAGTCCCCGCTCCCGCGAAACGTCACTTTCGCGATTTCTTTCGCGCCTTCTTCTGCGCCTTGCGCATGGCCTTGCGCTTGGCCGGATCGAGCTTCGGTTTGCGAACGCCCGGCGCCCCACGTGCGGCGAGCCCTGCGCCACCAGGTCCGCCGGCCACTGCGGCCTCGAGCAGCGTGTCAGCCAAGTTGGCCATCATCGGATTGTGCTCGAGGCCGCCGGTGCGAACGGCGTCCCGCAGCTTGTTGGCCATGGCGAGCTGCTTCATACCCGGGAGGCGCTGCAGCAACCCGGCTTGCTGGCCGATCTGTCCCATCAGCGACTGCATGAACCCAAAGCGCTGGAGCAAATCTGCGACCTCGCGGTCGGTGCGGCCGCTGCCCTTGGACACGCGCTTGATGCGCGCCGGTTGGTCGACGAAGAGCTGCGGCTTCTTGCGCTCGGCCTTGGTCATCGAGCTGACGATCGCCTTGATGCGATCGAGCTCGCGCTCGTCGACCTGGAAGCCCTCGGGCATGCTGTCCGCGAAGAACGGCAGCTTCTCCATCATGTCCTTGAGCGGACCCATCTGGCGAAGCGTCCCGAGCTGCTCGAGAAAGTCGTCGAAGGTGAACTGACCCTGCAACATGCGCTTGGCGTCGCGCTCGGCTTTGTCTTCGTCGACGACCTCTTCGAAGTCCTTCATCAAGCCGACGATGTCGCCGAAGCCGAGGATGCGGCTGGCCATGCCGTCGGCGCGGAACTCCTCCAGGCGGTCGAGCGCCTCGCCCACGCCCGCGAACCGGATCGGCGCGCCGGTCACGTCGCGCACCGAGAGCGCGGCGCCGCCGCGCGCGTCGCCGTCGAGCTTGGTCAGCACCACGCCCGTCAGCCCGAGGCGCTGATGGAACGCGCTCGCGGTCTTGACCGAGTCCTGACCGATCATCGCGTCGATGACCAGCAGCAGGTTCTGCGGCCGCACGCGATCCTTGATCGCGACCAGCTCCTGCATCAGCTCTTCGTCGATCGCGAGCCGGCCGGCGGTGTCGTAAATGATGGTGTCGCACTTGAGCTTGCGCGCCTCGGCTTGCGCCCTGAAGCAGATCTCGAGCGGCGTCGCGTCGGGCAGGGCGAACACCGGCAGCGAAAGCCGCTCGCCGAGCACCTGCAACTGCTCGACCGCGCCGGGACGCTGCATGTCGGCGGCGACCAGCAGCGGACGATGCTTCTGCTTGTCGAGCAGGCGCGCGAGCTTGGCCGCGGTCGTGGTCTTGCCCGAGCCCTGCAGGCCGACCATCATGATGCCCGTCAGCGCGGGCTTGGGCGCGAAGGTCAGCGCTTCGCCGTCCGCCTTCATCAGGGCGATCAGCTCGTCCTGACAGATCTTGATGAACAGCTCGCTCGGCCCGATGCGGACCTTCTTGCCCTTCAGCGTGGCGGCGCTCTGCACCGCTTCTCCGATGGCCTTCTCTTTGACCTGCGCGAGAAAGCGCTTGACGACGTTGAGCTCGACGTCGGCCTCGAGCAACGACAGGCGCACGTCGCGCAGCGCCTGATCGATGTTCTCTTCGGTCAGCTCGGTGACGCCCGCGAGGCGATTTTTCGCCGCCCGGAAGCCTTTGCTCAGTGCGTCAAACATGCCATCGATGTCCGCGCTTCGACGAGGAGCGCGGTCCGCCGTTCGCGGGCGGCTTAGCACGGCCCGCTCCGGCCAGGCAAGCGCACGGAGCGCTGCCGCGGAAGGCGTGCGGCATTGACGGGACGGCCCCCGCCGTAGAATCGTCGAGCGCGGCGCATGACCCAAAGCGCGACGAGTAGCCTTCCGCCTCCGGGCGACCCGCGGACGCTCTACGTCGTGGACATCAGCGGCTACCTGTTTCGCGCGTTTCACGCCTTGCCGCCGCTCAACAGCCCGCGCGGCGAGCCGACCGGCGCGGTGCTCGGCGTCACCACCATGCTGCAAAAGCTGATGGCTGAGCGGCGGCCTGCGATGCTGGCCGTGGCGATGGACTCGCGCACGCCCTCGTTCCGCGAGCAGCGCTACGCCGAGTACAAGGCGCACCGGCCGACGGTGGCGCCCGAGCTCGTGCAGCAGATGACACGCGTCCGCGACGTGCTCGACGCGTTCCGACTGCCGGTGTTCCAGCAGGACGGCGTCGAGGCCGACGACGTGATCGCCACGCTGGTCAAACACGCGAACGCGGCGGGGCTACGTACGGTCATCGTCAGCAGCGACAAGGACCTGATGCAGCTGGTGGGCGAGTCGGTGTGGATGCTCGACACCATGCGCGATGCGGTGATCGGGCCCCCGGAGGTGCAGGCGAAGCTCGGCGTACCGCCCGAGCGCGTCCGCGACTACTTGGCCCTGGTGGGAGACAGCTCGGACAACGTGCCCGGCGTCCCGTCGGTCGGTCCCAAGACGGCCGCGGAGCTGCTGCAGGCGCACGGCGACCTCGATGCGATCTACGCCTCGCTCGAGCGCGTGGAGCGTAAGGGGCTGCGACAGAAGCTCGCCGACAACCGCGAGCTCGCGTACCTGAGCCGCGAGCTCGTCACGCTCAAGAACGACGTCGATGTCGGGATCGATCCCGCGCAGTTGCCACGGCCCGAGCCGGACGCGGCGCGGCTGCGCACGCTGTTCACCGAGCTCGGATTCACGCGCTTGCTCGCGCAGCTCGGAGCCGTGGAGGAGGCGAGGCCTGCGGCGCCGGCTGAGGCTGCCAAGGAGGCCTTGCCCCCCGAGATCGTGACCAGCGAGGTCGCTTTGAGCGCGCTCGCACGCGACCTGCAGCGGGCAGAGCGCTTCGCGCTGTTCTGCCTGGCGGAGGGGGCGCACCCCGTCTCCGCGCGCCTCGTCGGAGTCGCGTTTGCCTTCGATGGGGAA
>JBIOJD010000221.1:0-6609 GCA_044450485.1 Polyangiales bacterium
GCAACCGCTGTTGGAGAAGCTCGGCCTCGGCGCCGCAGCCCGCCTCTCGGTCGCGCTGTACAACGACACCGATGACATCGATGCGCTGGTCGATGCCCTGCACCATGCTCGCGCGCTATTCGCATGAGAAGCTCCCGGAAGCCATGGACGACCTCGCAAACCTCTATCGCCAGCTCATCCTCGAGCACTCGAAGCACCCTCGCCACGCGAGCTTGCCCGCGCATGCGAGCCACAGCGCGCAGCTCGACAACCCGTTATGCGGCGACCGCGTGCTCATCGGGCTCGAAATCGACGCCGATCGTGTGCTCGCAGTGGGCTTCGAGGGCCGCGGCTGCGCGATCAGCATCGCAGCAGCATCGATGATGACCGAGGCGGTGAAGGGCAAGCGCATCGCCGAGGTCCGTGCCTTGAGCGAGCGCTATCTCGGTCTCGTGGTGGCGCGAGCCGAGGTCTGGCCGCCAGAGCTCGGCCCGCTGGCCGCGTTCTCGGGGGTCAGCCGCTATCCCGCGCGCGCCAAGTGCGCGGCGCTGGCGTGGAGCGCGCTCCAGATGGTGCTCTCGTCGACCGACCCCGTCGACGTTGCAACGCCGTCGCGCTAGTCTCCGCCCGTGGCCGCGCTTCGGCTCAGCGTCAACGGCACCACTCACGACGTGGTCGCGAGCCCCGATACGCCTCTGCTCTACGTGCTGCGCAACGACCTCGGCCTGATCTCGGCCAAGAGCGGGTGCGAGCTCGAGCAGTGTGGTGCTTGCACCATCTTGATGGACGGCGAGGCGCGAATGTGCTGCCGGCTCCCGGTGCGCGACGCAATCGGATGCGAGATCGTCACGCTCGAAGGGCTTGGGACGCCCGCCGGGCTGCATCCGCTGCAGCGCGCGTTCCTGGAGGAGAACGCGGCGCAGTGCGGCTATTGCACCTCCGGCATCCTGATGCGCGCGGCCGGGCTACTGCGCCGCAAGGCGACGCCGACGGAGGCCGAGATCAGACGCGAGCTCGTCCCCAACCTTTGCCGTTGCGGCTCCCACAACCGAGTGGTGCGCGCCATCGAGCGCGCGGCGCGCGACATCGCGCGCGACGAGGAGCGACGCCCGTGAGCGAGAGACCGATGCCGTGGGGCTCGAGCCTGGGGCAGAACCCGCGCCTCGACGACTGGATCCGCATCGAACGCGCCGACACAGTGACCGTGCGCACGGGCAAGGTCGAGCTCGGTCAAGGCATCCTCACCGCCGTCGCGATGATCGCGGCCGACGAGCTCGACGTCGCGCTGCATCGCATTCGCATCGAGACCGCCGACTCCGCGCGCCCACCTCACGAGGGCATGACCGTGGGCAGTGGCTCGATAGAGCAGAGTGGCGCAGCGGTGCGACAAGCCGCGGCCGAGGCGCGCCGATTGCTCGTCGATGCGGCTGCCGCGAGGCTCGGCGTGCCCAAGGAAGACCTGTCAGTCGCCGACGGTCAAGTGGTCGCGACGCGTGACCGCGGCCGCGTCAGCTATTGGGAGCTGCAGGGCGGCAAGCCCTTTGGCACGGCCATCGGGCAGCTGGCCGTGCCCAAAGCCCCTGCCCTGCACCGCGTGGTCGGCAAAAAAGCGCAGCGCGTGGACCTGCAAGACAAGCTGCTCGGCGTGACGCGCTTCGTGCAGGACCTCTCGTTTCCCGGCATGCTGCACGCACGCGTGGTGCGTCCGCCGAGCCAGCGGGCGACGCTCTTGTCCTGCGACCTGGGTGAAGCGGAAGCCATGCCGGGTGTCGTCGCCGTGGTGCGCGACGGCAGCTTTCTGGCGGTGATCGCGGAGCGCGAAGAGCAGGCCGTCGCCGCAGCACGCACGTTGCTGCAAGGCGCGCGCTTCGAGCGTCGCAAACAGTTGGGCCAGCAAGGCCTGCACGATCGTCTGGCGCAGAACGTGTTCGGCAGCTATCCGCTCGTGGACGGCACCCCCACGCAGCAGCCCGTGCCGCCGATCGAGAGCTCGCCTGCAGCGGTGCACACGGTCGCGGCGCGCTACACGCGGCCGTACTTGATGCATGCCTCAATCGGCCCCTCGGCGGCTGCGGCCGTGCTCGAGAACGACGCCTTTACCGTCTACGCAGCCACGCAGGGCGTGGTGGTTCTCGCACCTGCGCTCGCGAACGTGCTGGGCGTCGAGCCGAGCAAGGTGCGCGTGGTGCACGTCGAGGGCCCAGGCTGTTACGGCCACAACGGCGCCGATGACGCGGCGCTCGAGGCCGCGCTGTGCGCCAGGCGCGTTCCTGGCCGTCACGTGCTGCTCAAATGGACGCGGCAGGACGAGCATGCGTTCGAGCCCTACGGGCCGGCCATGCGCGTCGACATGCAAGCAGCCGTCGATGCCGAGGGGCGCATCGTGCAATGGAGCCACGACGTGTACAGCGGCACGCACATCGGACGCGCGATGCCGATGGGCAAAGCCTCCGCGCTGGTCGCGGCTCAACAGCTCGAGAAGCCGTTCGTGGTGCCAGGTCCGCGGCCGTTTCTGATGCCGGAGGTCGGCCTGCACCGCAACGCGGTGCCGCCTTACCGCGTGCCGCACGCTCGAATCGTGAAGCACCTCTCCGCCGAAACACCGCTGCGCACGTCGTCTTTGCGGGGCCTCGGCGCGTTCATGAACGTGTTCGCGGTCGAGTCGATGATGGACGAGCTCGCTGCCGCAGCGGGCTCGGACCCGGTCGCGTTCCGTCTCGCCCACCTGCCGGACCCGCGCGGACGGGCGGTGCTCGAGGCTGTTGCCGCGCGCGTGGTGGCTTGGGGGCCGGTCGCGCAGGCCGATCCACAGCGACCGCGCGGTCGAGGCTTTGCCTACTCGCGTTACGAGAACCACAAGTGTTACGCCGCGGTCGCGATCGAGGTCGAGGTCGATCTCGCGAGCTACACGATCCTCCCGCTGCGCGCTGCGATCGCCGCCGACGCTGGACAGATCATCGATCCCGATGGCCTCGAGAACCAGCTCGAGGGCGGCTTGATCCAGGCCGCGAGCTTCACGCTCGAAGAGCAGGTGGGCTTCGACGAGCAGGGCATCACCACGCTCGATTGGGAGAGCTACCCGATCCTGCGCTTCGACCGCGTGCCGGCGGTGGAGACCGTGCTCATCGATAGGCCCGAAGAGCGTTCGCTCGGCGCGGGCGAGGCCACAACGGGACCGACGTCCGCTGCCCTGGCGAACGCTGTCTGCGCCGCGACCGGGGTGCGACTGCGCGACACACCATTCACGCCGGCGCGCCTGCGAGGCGCGCTGTTTCGCTGAAGGAGGACGCTCATGCTGGCACTCGACGTGAACGGCAAGCGCATGGAGGTCGATGCCGAGCCGGAAACGCCCCTTCTCTGGGTCCTGCGCGATCAGCTCGGATTGACGGGGACGAAATACGGCTGCGGCATCGCCGAGTGCGGCGCGTGCACGGTGCATGTCGACGGGCAGCCCAAGCGCTCGTGCTCGACGCTGGTCAAGTCGGTCGTAGGCAAGCGCGTCACCACGATCGAAGGGCTGCAGAGCAAGACCGCGCGGGCGGTCCAGGCAGCGTGGGTCAAGCTCGACGTGGTGCAGTGCGGCTACTGCCAATCCGGGCAGGTGATGAGCGCAACCGCGCTGCTCGATCGCACCCCCAAGCCGTCTGACGCGGACATCGATTACGCGATGCGACGCAATCTGTGTCGATGCGCGACCTACCAGCGCATTCGCGCCGCGATCCACGAAGCGTCGAAGGCGCTGTGAGAACCACCATGGCCGACTCGGAACGCACGGCGCGCGACATCGAGAGCGACCTTCCGGCCGGCGTCTCACGCCGCGGCTTCTTGCAAGGCGCCGCCGCGAGCGGGCTCGTGATCGCGGTCCAGTGGTCATGGCCGGAGCTCGCCGCGGCCTGCCTTGCACCTCCTCACGCTGCTTCTGCGTTCATGCCGAACGCGTTCGTACAGATCACGCCGGACAACTGGGTGGTGGTGATCGTCAAACATCTCGAGATGGGCCAAGGCACGACCACGGGCATCGCCACGATCGTGGCCGAAGAGCTCGACGCCGACTGGGCGCGCGTGCGCGCCGAGTACGCGCCCTCCGATCCCACGCTCTACAACAATCTGGCTTGGGGGCCGGTGCAAGGCACCGGCGGTTCGACCGCGATGCGCGCGGGCTACGAACAAATGCGACGAGCGGGCGCGGCCGCACGCGCGATGCTCGTCGAGGCAGCGGCCGGGACTTGGCGTGTGCCCGCGAACGAGATCTCGGTCCAGAACGGTGCGCTCGCACACAAGAGTGGCAAACACGCGAGCTTCGGCGAGATGGCGCTCGCGGCAGCGAAGCTGCCGGTACCGGAGAACGTGAAGCTCAAGGACCCCGCACGGTTCGTGCTGATCGGCAAGGAGGGCAGCCACCGGCTGGACTCGCACGCCAAGAGCACGGGCGCCGCGATCTACACCGCCGACATCAGGCTCCCAGGCCTCTTGAATGCATTCGTGGTGCGCCCACCTGCGTTTGGCGCGCGCTTGCGCAAGCTCGACACCGCCGCTGCCAAGGCGATCAGGGGCGTGACCGACGTGGTGCAAATACCGGAGGGCATCGCCATCGTCGCCACCTCCACGTGGGCTGCCATGCGCGGCTGTGACGCGCTGCAGGCCGATTGGGACACGAGCGCGTCGGAGAAGCTCTCGAGCGAGGCGCTCTTCACGCAGTACCGCGCGCTCGCGCAAACGAGCGGCGTGACGGTCGAGCACGGCGAGCACACGGCAGACGCGTTGGCCCGTGCGGCCAAAGCGATCGAAGCCGTCTACGAATTCCCGTTCCTCGCGCACGCTGCCATGGAGCCGATGAACTGCGTCGTGTGGATGCACGACGGGCAGCTCGAGACCTGGGCAGGCCATCAGAGCCAGACCGGTGACCACAAGCTCGCGGCCGAGGCTGCCGGTCTGCCGCTGGACAAGGTCAAGCTCCACAGCCTGATCTCGGGTGGCAGCTTCGGCCGCCGCGCGAATCCATGGGCGGACTACGTGGTGGAGGCGGTGCACGTGGCCAAGGCCATCGGCTGGCGCGCGCCTGTGCGCGTGCAGGCGACCCGCGAGAGCGACTTGCGGGCCGGGCTCTATCGGCCGCAGTACGTGCACGCAGTGAAGGTCGGGATCGACGCACAAGGCGCGATCGCCGGCTGGAAGCACACGATCGTGGGTCAGTCGATCCTCGCGGCTGCCGGCATGGTGAAACCGGATGCCGTCGATCGCACCTCGACCGAGGGAGTGTCGCCCACCGCGTACGCGATCCCGAACATGTCGGTCGACTTGCACTCGCCCGTCACATCAGTGCGCCCGCTGTGGTGGCGCTCGGTCGGGCACACCCATACCGCGTACGTGATGGAGACCATGATCGACGAGCTCGCAGCCGCCGCGGGCCGCGATCCGGTCGACTATCGATTGCAGCTACTCAAAGAGAAGCCGCGGCATGTCGCGGTGCTCGAGCTCGCCGCACAGCGCGCGGGCTGGGGCAAGCCGCCTCCCGCGGGTCGAGCGCTGGGCATCGCGATTCACGAGTCTTTCCAGACGTGCGTCGCCGAGGTCGCGGAGGTCTCGCTCACCTCCGACGGCAAGCCGCGCGTCCATCGCGTCGTGGTGGCCGTGGACTGCGGAACGGTGATCAATCCAGACGTGGTGCGCGCGCAGATGGAGGGCGGCGTGGGCTTCGCGCTGTCGGCGGCGCTCTACAGCGAGCTCACGATCGAGCGCGGGCGCGTGGCTCAGGGCAACTTCGACGACTATCCACTGTTGCGCATCGACGAGATGCCGGAAGTCGAGGTGCACATCGTACCCAGTCGAGAAGCGCCGACCGGCGTGGGCGAGCCCGGGGTGCCTCCGCTCGCGCCCGCCGTGGCAAACGCGATCTTCAGGCTCACCGGGCAGCGCGTGCGCCGGCTGCCGTTCACGCGCCAGCCTTTGCGCGCCAAGACCTGAGCGCCAGACGCCCAGCGCGCTCCAGGTGACGCGCGCCGCGCGAGCTGGTAAGACGAGCGCAATGCGCACGTTCATGAGCGTCCCGATCGTGTCCGTCGCCGTGCTGGTCGCGGGTCAGTGGTGGCTCGGGTGCAACAAGTCGTCCGCGGTCCCGAGCTCAGCGGCTCCGACTGCCGCGGCACCGCTCGCGGCTCCGAGCGCGTCGGCTGAGCCCGCGCTGCCGCCCGGGCATCCCGCGGTCGGCAACCAAGCGGGGTTGCCACCGGGACATCCGGCGGTTGCGGCGTCGACCGGGCCAGCGCCAGGCGGAGCCGACTCGAGCACGCCGCCGAGCGCAGGCGGGCTGACCTGGAGCGCGGCCGCACCACTGCAACGCCGCGCGCCCAAGAGCTCCATGCGCGCCGCCGAGTACGGCGTGGAGGGCGACCCGCAGGCTGAGCTGAGCGTGTTCTACTTCGGCGCAGGCCAGGGCGGCGCTGTCGACGCCAACATCGCGCGCTGGCTCGGCCAGCTCAGCCAGCCCGACGGCAGCGACACCACCAAGAAGGCCAAGCGCGGCGACAAAACGATCCACGGCATCGCGGTGACGACGATCGAGGCCTCGGGCGCCTTCTCGGGAGGCATGGGCGGCAGCGGCCCGATCGAGCACGCCACGTTGCTCGGCGC
>JBIOJD010000222.1:0-6561 GCA_044450485.1 Polyangiales bacterium
CGAGGCCCACTTCGCGAGCACCCTGCCCGGGCTCGCTCAGACGACCGGTAGCGCGCGCCAGCCGCCCGAGCACGTGCGGGTCGAGGTCTACGCTGACGGGACAGTGGTCCGAGCTACGGACACTGGGGTGGATGCGGGCGCGCCGCAGGAACGGCAACACGGCGGGCGAGGCGAGCACGTAGTCGATGCGCCACCCGACGTTGCGCTCGCGTGCGCCGAGGCGCTGGCTCCACCAGGTGTAATGCCCGGGGCCAGGCTCGAAGTGGCGAAAGCTGTCGATGAAGCCGGCGCGCAACCAGCGATCGACCTCCGCGCGTTCTTCGGGCAAGAAGCCGCTGGTGTGCTGGTTGCCCCTTGGGCGCGCGAGATCGATCTCGCGGTGCGCTGTGTTCAAGTCGCCCATCACCAGCATGCGCTCGCCGCGTCGCAGCGCCGGCTCGAGACGCGCGAAGAGCGCGCGGTAGAAGGCTAGCTTGTACGGCACGCGCGAGTTGTCGCGCAGCGTGCCGCTGCCCTTCGGGAAGTAGGCGTTGACCACCAGCAGCTCGCCAAAGCGCGCCATCTGAACGCGCCCTTCGCGGTCGAACGCCTGCGAGCCGAGCGAGGTCTCGATCGCGTCGGCGGCCACGCGGCTGTACAGACCGACGCCGCTGTAGCCCTTGCGCTCGGCCGCGGAGAACGCCGCGTGCCAGCCGCGCGGCGCCCTCAGCTCAGGCGGGAGCTGTTCGGGAAGCGCGCGCACTTCCTGCAGGCCCACGATCTGCGCGCGCGACGCGCGCAACCAGCTCGAGAAGCCCTTGCGTTCGGCCGCGCGCAGTCCGTTCACGTTGAAGGAGACCACCCGCATCCGAGTTTTCCCCTGGACGTTTCTGGACGGGAACCAGTGCTCTGACCGGGTTCTAGAGTCCCTTTTTCGCGAGCTTCTCCTTCTTCTTGGCCTTCTTCTCCTTGACGGTCAGCTTGGCTTTGTTGGTGTTGGGTTTCTTTTCTTGGCCCTTGGCCATGGTCGTCGCCTTTCGTGTGCACGAAGCAGCACGCGTCGTGCCGGGGTGTCGTCCCAGCCCGCCATCATAGGCGCAGAGGCGCCCTCCCGTGCAGACTTTCGGACCGGGGCCGCGCCGCGCTCAACGATCCGGCAGGAGGGTGTCGAACGTCGACTTGCGGTAGAGCTCGGGCGGAATGCGATGCGCGAGCGTCGCGTGAAGCGCGGGCAGCCGCGACCAGTGCAGTCCGCCGCTGTGGTGATGCGCGGTGTGGTAGCCGAGGTTGCCCGTGAGCCGGTTGAACCAGCGGTTCATGATGTTGTACGAGGCCGCGAACGGGTCGGCGGTGTCGAGGCCCGCGTGGTGATCGTAGGTCACCCAAGCCGTGAACAGCATGCTGCAGGCCATCGGCAGCGCGAACAGCAGGATCCCCTGCATGGGCCGATGGTAGACGAGCAGGCCGAGCAGCAAGGCGGTCAGCGCGCCGAAGATCAAGAAGATCCGCCGCAGCCGTGGATAGTCCCGGCCGACCCGCAGCGCGTGCGGATACGCCTCCGTAGCCACGCGCAAGCTGTACTCGAGCATGCCCATGGTCTTGCCGTCTCGTCGCTTCCAGCGGCTCGAGTCCTTGGCCTGATCGAGATAGTTCACGTGGTGGCCGAGCACGTGGTGCAGAACCCAGGTGTGCGTCGTCACCCCGGTGTGCAGCGCGTAGCAGCCTTCGAGCAGCCGGTTGAGGGCCGTCGAGCGCAGGGTGGGCGCGTGCTGATGATGGTGGTTCCAGGCGCTGAAAAGGCCTTTGGGGATCACCATGACCAGCCAGTAGGCGGCCAGGGCCAGCGTGCTGTCGACCGTGAAATACAGCACGAAGTCGAGCACGGTGGCTGCACACACGAGCATTACGGGGAGTCTGTCTTCCGGGTACCTGAACATCGGCCCATGAGGATCGCGAGTTTCGGTTGGAAGCACAAGCAGCACGTGCGGAGTATCGCGTGTGCGACGCATGGTCGCCGCGACCGCCGGGGTCGCTCACTGCGACGGGAACGCCGCCTGGCAGGCGGCGATTGCGGCCTGGTCGATCGCGGGCTCGGCAAAGTCCGGCGTCTCGAGCCGCGGCGCCGAGTCGAAATCGAACAAATCGAGCATTGCGTCCGAGTTGGCGTCGCGCTTGGTCATCGCGGGCAGCTCGAATTTCGCCTGGATGAAACGCAGGATCGAGGTGTGGCTGTGCACCTCGTGCGACACGTAGCCGCGCCGCGCATAGGGCGAGATCAGCGTCAGGGGCACGCGGAAGCCCAGGCGGTCGAAGCCGCCGAGCTCCGGATTCTGGGCGGGCAGCGTGTCGTCCGGCGCGCACGCGGGCGGTGGCGAGACGTGGTCGTAGAGGCCGCCGTGCTCGTCGTAGGTGAGGAAGATGGCGGTGGACTTCCAGTCGGGGCCTGCGATCGCGGCCGTCACCTGCTGCCAGACGAAATGCTGGCCGAGCTGGATGTCGGCCGGCTCGTGCTCGTCGGTCTCGACGTCGGCGCCCTGCTCGAAGCCGGCGTCGAGAAACGACACCTGCGGTAACGCGCCGCTCGCCGCGTCGGCGGCGAACTCTTCGACCCCCACGATGTGGTCGGCCTGCGCCGAATCGCCTGCGAAGTCCGGGTAGAGCAGGAGGCTCGGCAGGTTGGTTCTGTACACCTTCCAGCTCACGCCCTTGTCGCCGAGCGCGCGGTAGATTTGCGGCACACCCGCGGGCGCGAGCTTCGCGATGTCGGTGGTGACGATCCCGAACGACGTGCCCGCCGAAAAGAACATGCGATTCGGGTAGGTCGGGCCGAGCAGAGAGCAGAAGTAGCGGTCCGAGATTGCGAACGTGGACGCGAGCTGAAAGTAGAAGGGGATGTCGCTCTGGTCGTAGTAGCCCATGGCGCGCTGGCCGCTCGGGTCGTCGGGCTTGACGTTGCTGCGCGCGAACCCATCTTGTTGGCCGTCGTTCCACTGGTCGTGGCTCGCGGTCCAGCCGTGGTCGGTGTCCTCCACGCAGTACGCCGTCTCGTGGTGCCACGAGATCGCGCCGCTGCCGTCGCCCGCGGGATTTTCGGGCACGTCTTTGGGCACGTCCACGTCGTCCTGTCCGTGGCCGGGCAGGTGACCGAAGTACTGATCGAAGGAGCGGTTCTCCTGCATGATCACGACCACGTGCTCGATCGGGATCGCGCTGCCGCTGCAGGCGCCCAGCGTGTCGGCGGCCAGCGCACCGCTCTCGAATTCACAGGCGTCGCGGCGCTTGGCAAGCGCGCTCGAGGCTTGGGCGCAGGGGCTCTTTCCCGCAGAGGCATCCGCGCCGCCCTTGCCAGCGCCACCGCCCTTGGCGTGCTTACTCGAAGCGGCCGTGGGATGAGTGCTCGAGGAACATGCGCCCGCCGCGAGCCAAGCGAGCGCCGACACGACGCGAAGGGCTTGCATGATCGCGATGGTACGCCCGAGCGCACTCCGCGCAACGACACCTCGCGCTCGACACACCGGCCCGACCCAGACGTGCCCGGCTCGACTTCCGAACGCCATCCCTTTGCCATACCTTCGCGCCATGCCCGACGGCGACTGCTTTCTATCGGCGGCTCGGCTTGCAGATCGAGGACTATAGTCCCCTCTGGGACGCACACCACCGCAATGCGCAGCGCGGAGCCGGGGTCGATTTCGAGCTCGACAGCACCGCGTTCGCGCCGCGGTGGAGCTCCGGTTGGGCGCCCGGCCGCAAGGGAGCGGTGATCGGCTTTCGTGTGGCATCGCGCTCCGCCGTCGATGCGCTCTACGCCGATCTCACGGGTGCCGGCTACCGCGGCCTGCAACCTCCGTACGACGCGTTCTGGGGCGCACGCTACGCCATCGTCGAAGATCCGGACGGTAACCCGGTGGGCTTGATGAGCCCGTCGGACCCGGCGCGGCGAACCGACGGGCCGGATCCTTCCACCTTCAAGTAAGCGTTCGATTCACTTGCAATACTGCCGGCCCGGGTGAGGCTTCTTCGCCCAGGCTTCGCGGCGCTCCAGGAACTGCCGCACCTTGCGCGACAAGACGCCCGCCTTCTTGCGCGCTTGGGTGCGTGAGGTGGTGCGCTCGGCGAGCTCCTCGCGGCGCTGCGCGCCGCGCACGAAGGGCTCGAGCACCGACGCGAGCCCCAGCGCGTGCAGCGCTTGCTTGTGCCACGGATAGATCGGTGGCTTATCCCAGCAGCCCTGACCGATGTCCTCGGGCGAGCAGAACAGACGCACGTGCATGTGGTCATCATGCGGCGTCTCGGGCTGGCAGGTCAGGTCGGCGAAGCGGTCGCGGAGCTTCGCGGGCGCGTGCGCGCGCTCGGCTTGCGTCAACAGCATCGCGCGCAGGTGCTCGACGAGGAAGATGCGCTGCACTTCGTCGCCGCCTTGCTCGAGCAGCGCTTGCACGAAACGCCAGGTGCGGCGCAGGTCGATGCGCTCGGGCAAATCGTCTTCGTCGACGGCGAGATCCTGATAGTCGACACCTGTGCCGTCGGGCTCGATCGGCACACCGACGGCGGGCGTAGGCTTGCCCTTTTTGTCGAGCATGTAGAACAGGATGTCGGCGTCGCGGCCGGCCTGGTGCGAGCCGTGCTGCTTGATCGGGCCGCCCTGTTGCAGTCCGAGATCGTTGACCGTGAGCCCGCTGCCCGGTAGCTCGCGCTCGACCACCGCCGCCGCACGTACGATGAGCTGTACGAGCTCGACCGTGCCGTAGCGAGCCAGGTCGGGCCGCTCTTGGTTGTGCACGAAGCCCCGACCGCTGTCGGGTAGCCGCACGCCTCCGAGCAGCGTGCCGTGGCTCGGCGATCCGACCGACACGCTGTGCGCGCCGTCGAGCGCGAGCACCGCGGTGACGTCGTTCTGGGCCGCGGCGTCGGTGCCTCCATCGATGGCGGCGTCGGTCCGTGCATCCCGTTCGCTCGGGCTCGGGGCGGGCTCACTTTGCACAGCCGATTGGGCGACCTGCTCGGCCTTTGCGAGCTGAGCCGGCGCGCTGGGTCGCGCAGCGGGTGGCCGGCCGCTGCCACAGCCGAGCGCGAGCAACGCACACGCGAGCCGCAGATCTCTCTTGGTGCGTGTCCGGAGAGCGACGCTCACGCGGTCAACGTAGCCGCACCGCGCGCAGCGGTCGAGCTTGTGGCGTCAGCCGAGGCCTTCCATGATGCGTGGGAAGACGTCGCGTGGCGCGTTGCTGCCCCAGAGCAAATCCTGGTGGCCGTAGCCCGTGAGCACGTGCTTGACCGAGTTGCGGTGCGGGCTCCGTTGCAACCACTCGTGCATGCGATGGATCGAGTCCGGGTGCCAGATCTCGTTCTCGGTGCCGGTGATGAGCGTGACGCGGTCGAGCGCGGCGAAGCCGGCGTGTGACAGGTACACCTCGCTCGCGCGCCGGCCGGGCTGGGCGTCGAGCGGAGCGGCGTAGCCCCGGCGTACGTTCTGACCGGCATGCACGTAGAGCATCATCGGCATCGAGCCGAACTGCTTGGCGAGCTCCTCGGCGTTGTGCATCGATGCGTGCAGGTTCTGTTCGAGGTACGGATGACCGAACATGAACGAGACGCGCTGGCAGATCGGTATGCCGCAGGCGGGCAGCAGCGCGGGCGGCCAGCTGTTGAAGGCGTTTTCCATCTCGGAAGGCCACACCGTGGGCGTCTCCCACGGCCTTGCCGGATCGCTGCGCACGGGCGCGCCTGGATGGATTGCGGTGACCTTGGGCGCGGTGCCGCGCACGCGCTCGATCACGAAGTCGTCGGCCTTGATGAAGCCGTCCCACGGCGTTTCGTAGAACAGGCCTAGCGTGAGCAACACGACCCGATCGACGCGGTGGGCGCGGAGCTGATCGGCTGCGATCGCAATCGCCAGGCAACCCGCGCCAAAGCAATGCGCGAGCACGCGCAAAGGAAGGTTCTTGGGCACCGCCGCGCGGATCTGGCCGAGCGCAGCGGGGATGTCGTGGCATGCGACGTGATCCATGCTGAACGCGTCGAGATATTCGGGCCTGCGGTAGTCCTCGTGCTCTGCCACCACCTTTCCGCCGCGCCAGTCGAGCAGCCAGACGTCGTAGCCTCGGCGGTGCAAGTGCTCGGCGAGGCTCTGGCCGTGCGGCGCGAGGAACGTCTCCGACGACGCGCTCGCGCCGTGGAGCAACAGCACTGCTGCGCGCGCACCGTCGCATGGCAAGTGCCGCAGCGGCAGCGCGAGCGGGCGAAGATCATGCCGTCCCGCGTCAGCGAGCACCGCGTGCTCGGCGCGTACGGCGGACGTGCAAGTCATGTCTTCGCTCCCCGCTTCACGCTGTTGGTCGCGCCCAACGTCACGCTGCGCTCGATCAGGCGTTTGGCCCAGCGGACCTCGCGCATGTACACCCGCCACAGGCCGCCGAAGAAGAATGCGCCGAAGCTCGCGAGCGCCCAGAGCACACGAGCCGGGTTGCGTTCTTTGTTCTCGTCGAAGCCAGTCACCTCGAACGAGGGCACTTCCGTGAACAGGAACTCGTCGAGCGAGACGCGCACCACGCCCGCCGAGCGCTCGTTCGAGCGTCGCTGAAG
>JBIOJD010000223.1:0-6556 GCA_044450485.1 Polyangiales bacterium
GCCTGAGCCGCCTTCGCGAAACGAGCGCGGTCAGTCAAATTTCTCGCTGCGCGCGCAGTTTTTTGACCGTGATCGCGCCTGGCCCGATCGTTGCCGCGTGAGCGTCGACGAACGTGGGGAATTGCGGGGCCTCGTGCTGGACGGGCGCTACCGCATCGGACGCCGAGTCGGGCTCGGCGGCACGGGCGTGGTCTTCGAGGCGAAGTGTCTGACCGACGGGAGCAGCGTCGCGATCAAGACGCTGCGACCGTGCTTCGTCAGTCACCCCGATCTCGGCCGCAGGTTGCGGCGCGAGGCCGAGGTGGCGCGGCGCGTGCGGCATCCGGGCGTCGTGCCCGTGCTCGACGAAGGCACGCTTCACGACGGCACACCGTACGTGGTGATGCCGTTGCTCGGAGGCGAGAGCTTGGCCCGCGTGCTGTTGCGCGCGCGCACGCTGCAGGTCCCGCAGCTCGCGGCGATCACGATGCGCGTCGCAGCCATCCTGCACAGCGCGCATTGCGCCGGCTACGTGCACCGCGACGTCAAGCCCGAGCACGTGCTGCTCGATCTCAGCCCGAGCGGTGAGCTCCTAGTCTACCTGCTCGACTTCGGCGTGTGCTCGAGCAATGACGCTCCGACTGACGAGCGCCAGCGTGAGAAGGGCAAGGTCTTCGGTACCCCGAGCTACTGCTCGCCGGAGCAAGCCGCAGGCGAATGCGACGTGGACGGCCGCGCCGATTTGTTCTCGCTCGGGATCGTGATGTTCGAAGCCTTGTGCGGGCGCGTTCCCTTCACCGCGCCGAGCGTGTCGAAGCTGCTCGTGCGCATCATCCGTGAAGAAGCTCCGCGCTTGAGCGAAGCCTTCGCCAAGGTCGATCCGACGGTCGAGGATCTGGTCGCGCGCTTGCTCGCTCGCGACAAAGAGGACCGCTTCCCCTCGGCGCGGGCGCTCGCTCGCTCGCTCGCTCCCTACGTCGGCGAGCGCACGCTGACCGAAGCCCGCCTGGCCTCGCAGCTCCGAGTCTCGACCGCACAAACCACGCAGGCCACGACCCCCGGCGTCCAAGAAGTCGCCTAATACCGGGACGGGAACGCCTGCTTCGGGCCCAGGCGGCAAACCTGGTGGTGTGTGGTACACCATCGGCACGCTGCGTGTTCAACATCGGCTTCAGCGAGATGCTCGTCATCTGCTTGGTGCTCATCATCGTGGTGGGCCCCGAGCGTTTGCCAGCCATGATGAAGACGGTCGGCAAAGCGATCCGCAGCGTGCGCCAGGCGAGCCGCGACATTCAGACCACGGTCGGGCTGGATGAGCTCTGGCGCGAGGACTTGATGCACACGCCGCCGCCTCCGCTCGCTCCGCCGCCGGCCGCGACCGTGAGCCGTGACACGCCGGCTCCGACCCCGGTGCCCGCGTCCCCTGCGCCACAGCCAACAGCGGCCGAAGCGCCGGCCGCTGTCCATGCGCATCCGCTCGCTTCTCCCGAGCCCGCTGCCAGCGCCGCGGCCGAAGCTCCCGTGATCGACGTCGCGCCCGCGCAAGCTGTCGTCGCGCCTGGAGGCAGCAAGGGAGAGCCGTGATGGCCGACACGCAGGAGCCTGCTCCGACAGTGCCTCCGCACGACGTGCCGATGACGGTGTTCGAGCATTTGGGCGAGCTGCGCACGCGCTTGATCCGCGCGCTGCTCGGTTTGATCCCCGGCATTGCCATTGCGTGGTCGCTGCGCGAGCAGCTGCTCGACATGCTGGTCGCGCCGCTCGCCAAAGCCTGGCTCAAGCTCGGCATGGGCGAGCCCACGTTGCACTTCGCCAACCCCGTCGACGTCTTCGTCGCGTACCTGCGGATCGCCGTGGTCGTCGGCATCATCCTGACCAGCCCGTGGGCGGCCTATCAGGCGTGGGGGTTCATCTCCCCGGGCCTGTACTCGCGCGAGAAGGCCTACGCGCTGCCGTTCGCGTTGGCCTCGGCGCTGTTCTTCGTCGGGGGCGCGTTCTTCGGCTACATCGTGGTGTTTCCGGTCGGGTTCGAGAGCCTGCTGAGCATGGCTGGGATGCTGCCTTCGCACATCGTGAAGGTCGCACCCACGATCATGATCGACGAGTACCTGAGCTTCGCCACGCAGATGCTGCTCGGCTTCGGCATCGTGTTCGAGGTGCCGGTGGTGGTCGCGTTCCTGGCGCTCGCCGGCATCGTCAACTGGAAGCAGCTCCTGCGTTTTGGACGCTGGTGGGTGGTGATGGCGTCGGTGCTGGCCGCGGTGCTCACGCCTTCACCCGACGTCGGCTCGCAGCTGATGATGATGACGCCGCTCGTCGTGCTCTACTTCGCCGCCGTCGGCGTCGCGTACTTCATCGGGCCCAAGGTGCCGGCCGAGGGCTCCGCGTCCGACGAGAGCGGAGGGGACTGAGTGCAGCAGGCGCTGCCGCCACGGCTCGGGGCGAGCCTTCGGCGCAGCGTTCGGCTGTTGCTCGGCCGCTTCCTGGCGACCTCTGCGCTCGGCGCCGCGATCGTGCTCGCGCTGGTCGCGGTCTGTTTCGGCATGGGCGTTTTGCTGGCGCCGTGGCTGCTCTGCGAGCTGCTGGGGCTGCAGCTCGGCGAAGCGCTCAGTCAGCCGATTGCGCGCGGCCGCAGTTGGCTCGCCGCGAGCTTCGTCTTGCTGGGCGCCGTGCTGCTCACGGCCTTGGTCGGGTGGCTCACGGGGCTCGGCTTGGGCGACGAGGCTGCGGGCGGCCTCTGGGGCGGTCTGCTCGCAATTGCGAGCGCGGTCGTGTCGCTCGCGTTCGTGCTGCCGTTTCTGTATGCGCCGCTGATCTCGATCGAGGCTGGCGCTGGGCTCGGCAGAGCGGTGGTCGAAAGCGCGCGCCTGGTCAGCAACGGCGGTGCGCTGCGGCATTTCTCCCTCTCGCTCGCGGCGCACGCGCTGACCGCCGCGCCGCCGCTGCTCGCCGCGCTCGCGGCCGTGCTGTCGTCACAAACGGACTCGGCTCCGACGTGGGCGGTGCTCAGCTTGCCCCTGTTGTCGTTCACCGTGCCGCTCGGCCAAGGGATGGTCGTCAGCGCATACGTGGAGCGCCGCGAGCCGTTCGCCGCGGCTCGCCCCGCGCTCGCGGCAGCGCGGCCGCCGCCGCTGCTCGTCGCGCTCTGGGTTGCGCTCGTCGCCGCTCCGCTGCTTTCGTTCAGCATGCTCGGCGTGTCCTTCGTCAGGCCTTCACGTCTGACCGAAGGCGGATTGCCCGAAGGCGGTGAGATGATCGCGTCGTTCGCGCCGCTGCGCGGGCAGCCGCGCGTGCAACCCTTGGGCAGCGCTCTCGAGATCCGCGCCAGCGCGACCGAGGTGCAAGTCGTGACCGGCGACGGCGGTGGTGTCGGGCGTCTGCCGCTGCGCAGCCACGCGCCGATCGAAGCGTTGCGCGTCGTGCGCGCTCGCGACAGCTACGGGCTCGAGCTCGTGCAGGCAGGCCGCGCCTACTCGACGTTCATCGATCGGTCGGGCGTGCGGCTCGACGACGACTTGCACGCGCGCCTGCTCGATCGCGTGCCGAGCTGGGCGCTGCTGCTCATGTTGCTCTCGCTGCTCTCGACCGCCACGGTCTTGTTGCCCGTGCTCGCCGCGTTGGGCGAGCTGCGCAGGTCCGAGCTGCAGGCGTCTGCGTCGAGCGAGCTGTCGCAGCGCCGCACGCGCACGATCGCGCGCAGCTTCGTGGCCGCGGCACCGCTCGTGCCGCTCGCCGCATTGTCGCTGTACTGGGCGCTGCACAGCTTGCTCGCTGGATGAGCACGACGCGGGCCGCGACCGTGAGGCTGGACCCCGCGCGTGCAGACCGCTACGGTGTGCCAGAGATCCGCGCCCATGGCCGAGCCCGCAACCAAGCCCGCTCCCACCCAGCCCGCTGCGTCAGGCGACGAGCGCTTGCGCGCAGCCGGGCGCGAGATCGACAAAGTCCACGTGCTCGTGCTGTGTGCGTGCGCCGTGGCTTGGCTCGCGGTGTTCGTTCACTACGTGATAAAGTGAGAGTCTGCAGCCGAATTGGCGCTACGTTGCTCCCGGCCGGGTTGTGCCTGGTAGCTGCCTGCGCCTCGGCGCCGGCTGCTGCACCGACTGTCCCGCTCACGCCTGCGCGGCTGTACCCGATGGCGCAGGGCAGCGCTTGGTCGTACGACGTGGACACGGGCGACGGCGCCAAGGTGCTCGCGATCGCACGTGTCACCGAAGCCACTGCCGAGCGCGCCACGATTCAAGGCGGCGAAGGCGCCACCCACTACGAGCTGCGGCCCGACGGCATCTTCCGCCAGGAGCGCGGCGGCTACTTGCTGAAGCCACCGTTTCGCGAGGGCGCGCAGTGGGAGTCCGGCAACGGCATGCAGGCCAAGATCACCCGTCTCGGCGTGGCGATCGAGACTCCCGCCGGGCGCTTTGCGGGCTGCGTGGAGGTAACCGAGCAAGGCTCGGCCAACGGCGCGGTGATCAACACCACGTATTGTCCAGACATCGGCCCCGTACAGGTCATTTCGAGCATGCAGCTCACGCTCGGCCAGCAGACCGTGCAAGTCGTGGCCAAGCTGCGCGGCTATCGCATCGGCCCCGAGCCCCCAACCCCACCGTCGCAACCCGCCGAGCCCTGACGCTGCCCCCTAATTCACCCGCCGCTGCTTCCCTTCCCAGTACGGCGCGCGCAGCTCGCGCTTGAGCACTTTCATCGCGCCCGAGAGCGGCAACGGCTGGCTGCGGAAGTCGATGCCCTTGGGCACTTTGTATCCGGCGATGCTTTCTCGCGCGTGCGCGATCAGCTCGGCCTCGGTCGCGCTCTTGCCGGCGTGCAGCACCACGATCGCGTGCACGGCCTCGCCCCAGGTGTCGTCCGGAATGCCGATCACCGCGACTTGCTGCACGGCGGGGTGGCTTGCGATCGCGTTCTCGACCTCGGTCGAGTACACGTTCTCGCCGCCGGTCACGATCATGTCCTTCACGCGGTCGACCAGATACAGGTAGCCCTGCGCATCGAGATAGCCCGCATCGCCGGTGTGGTACCAACCGTTGCGGAAGACTTCCTCGGTGGCATCGGGCTTCTTCCAGTATTCGCGCATGAAGCTGCCCGCGCGCGCGCACACTTCGCCGGTGTGGCCAGGAGGTAGCGGATTGCCGTCTTCGTCCTGAATGCTCAGCGCGACACCGGGCAGTGCGCGGCCGGCCGAGCGCAGCAGCTCGCCACCTTTGCGGTGGTCCTCGGGCATGAGCGCGGTGAGCACGGAGCACGCTTCGGTCATGCCGTAGCCTTGCGAGAGGTCGAGCTTCGGATAGAGCTCGCGCAGCCGTTGCAATAGCGCGAGCGGCATCGGCGATGCGCCATAGGTCAGGTTCTCGAGCGACCCGAGCTGCTCGGGCTTGAACTGCGGGTGGTTGAGCGTCATGCCGATCATGGTCGGCACCATCACCGTCATCTGCACCTGGTGCTCGGCGATCAGCGCCGGAACCTTCACCGGATCGAACGCGGGCACGAATACCGAGGTGCCGCCCAGCGGCACGGACAGCACGGCCACCATCGACGCGGCGTGGAACATCGGCGTCTGGTGCAGGTACACCAGACCCTCGCCGAACGGCCAGGTCATGCCCGCATGGTAGTAGTTGAGCATCTGCGCGCGCTGGTCCGTGAGCACGCCCTTCGGCAGCCCAGTCGTGCCGCCCGTGTACATCAGCACCACCGGATCGCTCTCGTCCGGGTCCTCCGGCAGTTTGGGTGAGACCGCTTCGAGCAGGTGCTCGAGCTTGTGGTCGTGGGGCACGTCCGCGCTGCCGATCAGCACCACCTGTTCGAGGCCTGCAGCCGCGCGCACTTGGGCGATCAGGGGCGCGAACGCCGCGTCCGTGAAGCACACCTTGGTCCCCGAGTCGCGCAGGATGTACTCGAGCTCTTTGGGAGCCAGGCGTAGGTTGAGCGGGTTCACGATTCCCGCTCCGAGGAACGCGGCGTCGTACAGCTCGAGAAAGCAGTGGCTGTTCAGGGCCATCACGGCGAAGCGATCGGTTTTGCCGACCCCGAGCGTCTTCAACACCGCGCACAACCGCTGCACGCGGTCGAGGTGCTGCGCGTAAGTCCCGCGGTAGGCGCCGTCGATGAACCCGACCTCGTCGGCGTGCCACTCGACGCGCTGCAAGAACTGGCGGCTGTAGACGAGCTCCTTCATCGCGATCTCCGTTCTTTCGAGAGCGCGATTGAACGCTCAGCCACCGAAGATCTGCAAGGCCGGCGCGAGGTTGGCTCGGCCGCGCGCAAGCCCACGGCGCATTCTCGGCCGTGCGGCCGAAGATGTCCCCGTGCCCGAACCCATACTTGGTGCGGGTGATCGTTCTGTCATAGCGAAAAAATATTGCATTTGTGTCTGTCGTCTACTTGCCGTTAGGAGGCTTTTCACCTAGGAATTATCTTGTAATCAGAAAGCTCTGCCAGCGTGAGCCGACTTGGCTGGTGAGGCTTTCCGAGTGAGCCCACGAAAAGCCGTCCGGACCTGCACCGGACGCGCGGAGGAGCCGGTAGAGCCGCCGGCGATGGCCGAAGATGCCCCCGTCCATCACCC
>JBIOJD010000224.1:0-6552 GCA_044450485.1 Polyangiales bacterium
AACCGTGGTCCTCCGAAGTGCGCCCGCTCGGACGCCTCCAGCAGTCCGGACGACCCGGAGCAGCCGTGGGGCGCTTCGCACGCAATCTCGCAGGCCAGGACTGGCTGATGGCGATTTACGTGCTCGTGCTGCTCGGAGCAGTGCTCCACGGCTCGGGCCCGCGACGCGGCGCCGCGATCTCCGGTTTGCTGATGGACTTCGTCGGCCTCGCGAGCGTGCTCATCTTGGTGCGGGGCGAGATCTTGAAGCCGAGCGGGTTTGCGTCGCTCATCTACCGGTTCGCGTTGATGGGCTCGCTGCTCGGGTCGTTCTTCCAGCTTCAGTACGTGCTGCCGACCGCCACCCACTACGCGCTCGACGCTCAGATTTACTCGCTCGACAAGGCGGTATTCGGATTCGAGCCGGCGGAGGTCTGGGACCGCTTCGTGACGCCGGCCACGACCGACTGGTTCTCGTTCTTCTATTACGGCTATTTTCTGATCCTCGCGGCGCACGTTCTGCCGTTCATGTTCTTCGCCCGCGACATGGAGATATTCGGCGAGTTCTCGTTCGGGATCCTGTTCCTGTTTTGCGTCGGGCATACGGTGTACCTGCTCGTCCCGGGGTACGGGCCCTATCTCTACCTGGCCGGTCACTTCCACCACGCGCTCAACGGGCCGTTCTTCTGGCGCCTGGTCAAAGAGACCGTGGACTCGGTCGACGGTGCGGCCCGCAAGGACATCTTCCCGAGCTTGCACACGGCTGCACCCACGTTTCTCGCGCTCTTCTCGTTCCGGCATCGGCGGGCCATGCCGTTCAAGCTCACTTGGCCTTTGCTCGCCGTGTTCGCCTCGCAGATCATCATCGCGACCATGTTCTTGCGCTGGCACTACCTCATCGACATCTGCGCGGGCATCACCCTCGCGGGCAGCTCCGTGCTGCTCGCACGCACCGTGGCCGCCCGCGAGCACCGGAAGCGCGAGAAATTCCGGCTGCCGCCTCTGTGGACGCCGCTCTCCTTCACGCGTACGGTGGCCATCGCACAGGAGCTGCCGCTGCCCGTGAACGCCGCGGACCAAGGACCACGCGAGCAGCGGCGACTGGGCTGAGCACGCACGGGGTGGAAGAGGAGCTCGACATCGTCGTCATCGGCTGGGACGTGGACCCGAAGCGGGCCCAGGCCGGGCTCGCCCGCGTCTTCGGTCTGCAAGCGCGCAAGGCCGAGCTGCTGCTGCACGGACTTCCTGCCGTCGCCAAGCGCAGCGTCCCGAGATCGCAGGCAGACCGCTACGTGAAGGCGCTGCGATCGATCGGCGCGCAAGTACAGCTCGAACGCTCGGCGGCGTCGCGCATGACCCCATCCGCAGCGCCCGCGAAGAGCGCGTCTCTGCCGCCACCCGCAGTCGACATCGGAACACGCCAAACGCTCGAGAGCGAACGCGCGGCGGCCGAGATGGTTGCGCGCTTCCGGGCAGCCGAAGGGCTCGACGTGGAGGAGCCACCCACGGCCGAAGCCCTGAACCCGCTCATTCCGCGCGCCCCGGCGCTGCCGCACGATCTCTCGCGCATGCCGAATGCGTCCACGGGACTGCTCAGCGGCCCTCCGCCCGACGGCGACGGCAACCGCGACCCGAGCATGCGGCCGCGCCACACCGACGCGCAGCTCCCACCGCCGTTGCGGCTGGACGCGCCTGCTTCCGGGGAACTACCGGCTGAGGTCGCCGCGCCCGAATGGGGGCTTGGCGAGCCAATGCCGAGCCAGCGGTCGGTCGGGCTCGCCCATACGGCGACGGCGTCGGTCCGGCCGGGCGTCAGCGCGGCCTCCCAGTGGGCCACGACCAGGCCCGCGCCCCGCCGGCGTTGGTTATGGCCGGTCGCGGTCGCGATCGTGCTCTGTCTGCTGGTCGCCGCTTTCTACCTCCGGCACTGAGCGTTGAAAGCCCGATGCGGCTCTGGTCGGCCCTTCCAAAAGGGAGTAAGAACGGTTATTATCCTTCTCGGGACGCGGTTACGGGTAGCCGAAACGACGGACCAACGGAGTGAAATCATTATGGAATTAGACGGACGACTCACCTACGGCAGCGACGAGTTGCTGAGCGATGCAAAGGTTGCTGCCCCGCTTTTCGCGGGCGGCGTGCTGTGCCACGGCGGTTTCGACGCGGACGGCGCCTACCGTTCCCCGCGCACCCTGCACAGGGCACCGGCGATCCTCGCCTGGCAGGCCAAGCTACACGCCGAAGGCGCCCCGCTGATCGACATCGCGGACGCGCTCGTACCGCCGCAATACCCGAGCGTCGAGCAAGCCCGGCTGTTGCTCAAGAACGGCGTCCAAGAGCCGATTGTGCGCGCGCTCACCGTGATCGCGATCCTCGAAGGGTTCGGCGCGATCATCCGCGACGTGAAGGTGCCGGACCTCAAGTCGCTGTTCGTCGAGCCCATCGACGGCACCGCGCTCGCGCACCTCGACCAAGGGCTGTTCGAAGCGCACGCGCGCGACGAAGCGGGCTACAAGGACCAGGGCGGTCACAAGCAAATGTGGGAAGCGGCGCGCGACCTCGCGCTCGAGAACCCCACCGTCCCTGCTGACGTGTTCATGCGCTTGATGGGTGACCGCGGTCAGTCGCGCGGTGCCGATCCGCTCTTCCCGCAGCTCGAGAAGCGCCTCTACCGCATGCTCAGCATGATGAGCCAGGTGATGGTGATCGAGGTCTTCGCCAAGCGCACCTTCGACTGGGGCGTGAGCCTGCTGTCCGATCCAGAGGTCTCGGCCAAGCCGAAGGAAGCGGGCGCGATGGTGAGCTACATCCGCGCCGACGAGTCGCCGCACGTGGAGTACCTGCGCGCCGCGCTGTCGGAAGCTCGGGCACGCACGCTGCGCACCGAGGACGGCAAGACCATCGCAGGGGCCACGGTGGTCGATGGGCTGCTGCACCACATCCTGACGCGGACCGGTTCCCAGCGCCCGCGCGAGCAGCGCGACGACACCCGCGGCGCGGTCGAGCGCGCAGTTTCGGCTGGGCAGACGAGCAAGGGCTTGCTCGAGGCTTTCGACGCGCTCGAGGCGACCTGGACCGCGCCCGGGCGCACGGGTTTCGAGCCCCTGGCCGCCTGAGCCGGAGCCGAACACCATGAGCGAGCAGTCCCGCGTGTATCGGACCTACCGCGTCGCCACCACGGCGGCACGGCTCTGGAGCATGTACAAGGTGCCCGCGATGGCGCGTCGCTTCGCGGGCAAGCCGGAGCGTACGGAGGCCGAGCTCGCGCCGGTCAACGAGCGGGCGTCGGAGATCGTGCTCGCGCTCGCCTTCGATCTGCGGGGCGTCCTGATCAAGATGTGCCAGGCGATCGCGACGCGCTCCGATCGCTTCCCGCCTTCGTTCATCGAACGGTTGAAGGCGTGCCACGACGCGGTCCCGCCGCGCGACTTCGCCGCGATCAAGGCGCTCGTCGAGAGCGACCTGGGGCGGCCGCTGCTCGAGACCTTCAAGACCTTCAGCACCGAGCCCGTGGCGTCGGCGTCTTTGGCTCAAGTGCACGCGGCGACCCTGCACGACGGCACCGAAGTGGCGGTCAAGGTCCAGTACCCAGACATCGGGGACATCGTCCGCACCGACCTGCGCAACATGCGGCTCGCGTGCCGCGTGTACGAGTGGTTCGACCCACAGCCGCTCGAGCTCTCGCCGCTGCTCGAGGAGCTCGCGACCCACATCGGCTTCGAGCTCGACTTCGAGCGCGAGGCCACGAGCGCGGAGCGCGTGCGCAAGCTGTTCGAGAACAACCGCCGCGTGCTCGTGCCCAAGATCTACCGCGACTACTCGAGCAAGCGCGTGCTGACCATGCAGTGGCTGCGCGGGATCAAGATCACCGAAAAGCAGCAGCTCCTCGACGCCGGGCTCAAGCCGCGCGACGTGCTGCAAGATCTCATGCACATCTTCGTGCACATGATCATGGCCGACGGCTTCTTCCAGGCCGACCCGCATCCGGGCAACCTGATGGTCACGCCCAAGGGCCAGATCATCGTGCTCGACTTCGGGCTGTCGAAGGAATTGCCCCAGGGCTTCGGCCTCGGTATGTTCGAGCTGATGTTCTCGATGATGACGCTGAACGAGGCGGCGATGATCCGCGCATTCAAAGAGCTCGGGTTCGCGACCAAGACCGGCGACAGCCGCACGTTCGTCGCGATCGCGAAGCGCATGATGCGTCGCAGCGACACCGGGCGTTTCGAAGGCGAGTTCACCGAAGAGATGACGGACGAGCTGTTCGAAGCGATCCGCGAGGACCCGGTGGTCTCGGTGCCGAGCGACTTCGTGCTGGTGGGCCGCGTGTTCTCGCTGCTCTCGGGCATCGCGCATACGCTCGGTCACCGGGCGAACGTCCTGCAAGCAATGGGGGCCGGAGCGCCGGGTTGACCGAGTTGGGGAGCGCGCGATGACAGACGAGCAAACCGAACGATTGACCCAGGCCCAGCGCCGCGACAACACGCGCGCTCGGTTGCTCGCTGCAGCCACCGATTTGTTCAGCCAGGCCGGCTATCACCGCACGCAGGTGATGGACATCGTGACCAAGGCCCACGTCAGCGCGGGCACGTTCTACCGCTACTTCGACGACAAGCAGGGCATCTTCTTCGCGATTGTCGAGGAGCTGGGCGGGCACGAGGTCGAAGAAGCCCGCAAGGCCGGCGCGATGATCTTGCAGGCGCCCACCTTCGCGATCGCCGTGCGCAACATGGTGCAATTCCTCGAGCGACACTTCGAGCGCGTGATGGAGCGCGCAGCGCTGTACCGTGCGCTCACCAACAGCGGCGTGGTCGACGGCCGCCGCGATCACGCGTGGGCGATGCACGAGCACGTGGTCCAAGCGCTGGCCGAGCAGCTCCGCAAGAGCGGACCCAAAGACACCGAGGATCTGCAGAGCCTGGCGCGGATGATGTTGGGCGTCTCGTCCGAGCTGCGATACGCGATGATCCAGACTGGCAAGCCGACGCCTGCGCAGGCCGCTCGCCTGGTCACTCGGTTTCTGCAAGGCGCGATGGCCGCGTACACCACGTCCTGCCCGCGCTACCCCGGCGTCCACAGCGACGAGTGGCGTGACAGCCTCGACGCTGAAGCCAAGACCTAGTAACGCGGTTGCGCGACCGGTTCTTTTGCCGCAACGTTGGGCGCCATGGGCGCGGTAGAGCTCGAGTGGATCGGCAGCGGTAGCGTGACTTCGCCTGCGGGTTTCGTGGCAGGCGCGAGCTACGCGGGGATCAAGAATTATGGCGCGGAGCCGCGCCTCGACCTCGGTTTGCTCGCCTCCGAGCGCCCGTGCGCTTCAGCCGGCATCTTCACCCAGAATCGGGTGTGCGGGGCAGCGGTGACGCTGTGCAAGCAGCGCCTGCCCGCGGGGCGGGCCGTGGTCGCGAATTCCGGCTGCTCGAACGTCGCCCGCGGTGAGCCGGGGATGGCCGACGCGCTCCGCATGACCGAGCTCGCCGGCGCCAAGCTCGGCGTCGCGCCCGAGCAGGTCTTCGTCGCCTCGACGGGCGTGATCGGTCGCGCGTTGCCGATGCCTTTGATCGAAAGCCACCTGCCAGTGATCGCACTATCGGGCGAAGGCGGCGCCCAGTTCGCGCGGGCGATCATGACGACCGACACCGTGGCGAAGTCGCGCGCTTTGCGCGTCCGTTCGCAGGGTCGTGTGTACACGCTCGGCGGCACGGCCAAGGGCTCCGGCATGGTCCATCCGAACATGGCCACTGTGCTGTGCTTTCTGACCAGCGACGCGCCCGCCGAGCCGCAGTGGCTACAGCAAACACTCGCCCGGGTGGGCGACGACTCGCTCAACATGCTCGACGTCGACATGGACACTTCGACCAGCGACACCATGCTGCTCTTGTGCAACGGTGCCGCCGGCGGTGAGCCCCTCGACGCGAGGCATCCTGCGGCGCGGGCGTTCACCACGGCTCTGCGCGCGCTCGCGATCGAGCTGACCCGCGACCTGGCACGTGACGGCGAGGGCGCGCGCACCTTGATCGAGGTGATCGTGACCGGCGCGGCCACCAAGAAGGACGCGCGCGCGGCGGCGCGCACGGTCGTGTCCTCGCCGCTGGTCAAGACCATGGTCACGGGTCGCGACGCGAACCTCGGCCGCGTGCTGATGGCCCTCGGCCGTTCGGGCGCGAAGCTCGAGCTCGAGCGCGTGAGCGTGTGGATCGGCGATCACTGCGCGTTCGAGCGCGGCGTCGCGACGACTCTCGACTACGCCGAGATCTCGCGCGCGATGGATCGTCCGGAGCTGACGCTGCGCGCGGACCTGGGTCTTGGCAAGGCCACTGCGACGGCGTGGGGCTGCGATCTCACGACCGAGTACGTGCACATCAACGCCGACTATACTTCCTAGTATCGGGAAGGGCACGCGCCCTTCCCGCCCGTCGAGCAAAGCTCGCCGGGGCCCACCCATCCGAGACGGGATGAAGTGGCTGGCCATCGCATCGACGTGCTCAGGGCTACCCTGGCACTGGTAGTTCTAAACGCGGTCAGTGCCGCAGAATGCGAGGCCAGCCATGCAACACGTTGCCATCGACCTGGGGAG
>JBIOJD010000225.1:0-6549 GCA_044450485.1 Polyangiales bacterium
AAACACGCCAGTGCTCTACGGCGTCGTTCCGACCGACGGGGCGCCGTTCGAGATCACAGTCGGCTCGAAGGTCATCGACGTCGGCTCCGCGTGCAACGGCCAGCAGGGCTGCACCGAGATTCCCGCGGGCGTGCGAGCCCTGGTCGACGAGCTCATGAGCGTCGACCAACAAATGCAGACGCCGTCGCTGTGTCCGGCCTTTGCCGGGGCCTCGGATCCGGGCGCTTGCCCGCCTGACCGCAAGCTCGCGACGGTCTGCACGATGTGCGGTCTCGGCGGGGGCTGCAGCTCGTCGGTTCAGACATGCGCCATGGTCTGCAGCACGAGCACTGATTGCGCCAGCGACGTCAACGGGCCGTTCTGCAGCGCGCAACAAGTCTGCGAGACGGGCGCGTGCATCTAGCAGCGGCCCTTCCTCGGTCGAAAGCCTTCGAATCACCGGGCGAGCACGCGCGGCGCGCGTTACTCTCGACGTCATGCCCGAAGCCGGAAGCGCGCTGCGCATCGGTGTCGACCTAGGCGGCACCAAGACGGAGATCATCGCGCTCGACGCGACGGGCGCGGAGCTGCACCGCACGCGCGTGCCCACGCCTGGCCACGACTACAGCGCGATCGTTTCCAGCATTTGCGCGTTGGTGCGAGAGGTCGAGCAACACCTCGGCGCGAAGGCGAGCGTAGGCGTCGGCGCGCCGGGCGCGATCTCGCCTGCCACGGGGCGGATCAAGAACTCGAACACCGCGTGCCTGAATGGTAAGCCGCTCGACGTCGATCTCGGCCGGATGCTCGGTCGCGAGGTCCGCGTCGCGAACGATGCCAACTGCTTTGCGTTGTCGGAGGCCGTCGACGGCGCGGGACGCGGTCACGACGTGGTCTTCGGTGCCATTCTCGGCACGGGCGTCGGTGGCGGCGTCGTGGTCGCTGGACGAGTGCTGCACGGCAGACACGGCATCACCGGCGAATGGGGACACAACCCATTGCCATGGCCGACCGACGACGAACGCCCCGGGCCGCGCTGCTACTGCGACAAGCACGCTTGCATCGAGACCTTCCTCAGCGGTCCCGGTCTCAGCCGGGACTACGAGCATGCGTGCGGAGAAAGGCTCACCGCCGTCGAGATCGCGCGACGTGTCGCGCTCGGCGAGCCGCACGCGCATGCGGCGCTCGAGCGCTACGTGGACCGCCTCACGCGCGCGCTCGCGAGCGTCATCAACGTGCTCGACCCGGACGTGATCGTGCTCGGCGGCGGCCTCTCGAAGATCGATCTGCTCTACCGCGAGCTGCCTCGGCGGCTCTCGGCCCATGTGTTCTCGGATGTCGTCACGACCGAGGTGGCACGTGCCTCCCACGGCGATTCGAGCGGTGTCCGCGGGGCCGCCTGGCTGTGGCCGAGCGCGCCTCGCTGAGTCGCGCGCACGTATCCGATTCTTGGCGATTTCATGGCGCACGCTGGGCATTTGCTCCGCGCGGCCTGCGCGGCGTGATCCGCGCTTGACCGACAATGTAGGCATCGCTACCGACAAAGGAGGTGGTCAGTGTTCTTCACAAGGAACCTGCGCTCACGGGCGCGGTAGAGGAGCAAACATGAAGTCGTTCGGTTTAGGTTTCAGTGGTTGGGCAACAGCACGTCGGTTGACGCTGGGTATGACCGCAGCAATCGCGCTCGCTAGCACGGGCTGCAGCACCGGCACTACGAGCAACGCCGGCGGGACCGGCGGCGCCAGTGCTCCAACGGGCGCGTCCAACCCAAGCGGCATCAACCCAAGCCCCGGCACGGCCAGCACGGGAGGAGCGAGCGCTCCATCCACCAACAAGACCAGCTCGCCGAGCCCACTCGCCATGAATGGGGGCGGAGCAGGAACCGGGATGATGGCGAGCGCGGGCGGGACGACCGGAGGCGGCGCGGGCGGAGCGAGCGGTGCTGCGGGCGCGAGCGGCGCCGGCGGGAGCACCGGCATGGGAACCCCTCCTTCGGGCGGCGGTGGAGCAGGAAGCTGCTTGGACGGCATCACGGACTACGGGAAGGACGGGCCGTTCATGGTCCAAATGAAGATGGCCGGCTCGGTCAACTTCTGGGTTCCGATGGTGCCTGCAGGTTGCAGGGTTCCGGTGATCCACTTGGCGAACGGCACCGGTGCGTCCTGCGCCACCTATGGGGAGGCGCTCCAACGCATGGGCACGCACGGTTTCTTGGCCATCTGTTACGAGGACCCGAACACCGGTGCCGGAGACCAGGGCATCATGGCGTTCGACGCGGCGATCGCGATGTTCCCCGACCTAGTGGACAAGAAGCTCGGCTCGACCGGACACTCGCAAGGTGGTCAGGCGGCGTTCACGGTCTTGCAGCTCGCCGAGGCCAAGTATGGCGCCGACTACATCTACGCCGGGCTTGCGATGGAGCCCGCGAGCGGCTTCGGCACGCAACCGACTGGCGGCACGTGGCAGTCGGTGTACGCGAAGATCAAGTCGCCGATGTTCATGTTCAGCGGTCTCGGCACGGACGGCCTCGTCTCGCAAGCGTGGGTACAACAGGCCTACGACGCCTTGAGCCCGATGACAGAGGCCTACTTCTGGACCGCCAACGGTGCGACCCACATTCCAGTGCCGAACGGCGAAGAGGAAGAGATCTCGATTCCGTGGTTCCGCTGGAAGCTGCTCGGCGACCAGAAGGCCTGCGCGTTCTTCAAAGCCATCCCGATGACCGACACCAAGTGGGCCGAGGTCGCATCGAAGAACGCCGCACCGTGCATGTGAGCGCGGCGGGAGAGCGTTAGGCCACGTCGCGCTCGTTGCGGCGGCAAACATGTCGCCGCTCGAGCGCGAGGTGCTGGTACAGCTCGCCGTCGGTGAATCCGAGCTTGCGGTAGTAGGGGCGCGTGCCGACCGCCGAGATCACGGCGAGGTCGGTGTTTCCGGCAGCGCGCGCCTGGGCGGCGGCTTCGTGGAGCAGCCGGCGGCCGAGGCCCTGGTGCTGCGGTCGGTTGCCGTCGCGGGCGCCGAGCGCGAGCGCAGCGCCGTAGACGTGCAGCTCGCGGATCACGGCGCTGCCGGCGATCTCGGCGACGAACGAGGGGCGCTCGGGGAGCGACAGACGCACGAAGCCGATTAGGCGATCCTCGGGTGTGCAGAGCTCGAGGAATCGTTCTTGCCCGATCGAGGTCTCGTAGCAGGTGGCGCGCAGGCGCAAGCTCTGCTGATCGAAACGCTCGTGCTTGATCTCGCGGCTGCGAATGTCCTCGCAGCGCACGCCGCGATCCGTCAGCGCCTGCTCCGCGAGCTCGCGAAAGTTGGCGACGCGGTTTCCGTCCACGATGTCCCCCGACGAGATGTCGCGCACCACACGGCTCAGGCGACAGTAGCGCGGCGTGAGCTCGAGCGCGCTGCTGAGCACGTGCAGCAGCTCGTCGTGCGAGTAGGGTTTGAACGAACCGGCATCGTAGTAGCGCATCAGCTCCGCGCTCTTCACCAAGCTGCACGGGTAGAGCTTGAGCTCGTCGGGACGGAAGTCCGGGTCGTCGAAGGCGCGCCGGTAGTCTTCGACATCGGCCGCCGGCGTCGAGCCGAGCAGATTGGGCATCAAGTGCGCTTGGATCTTGAAGCCGGCCGCTCGCAACAGGCGAGTTGCGCGCCTGGTCGCGGCGACGTCGTGGCCGCGTTGATTCTGCGCGAGCACGCGGTCGTCGAGGCTCTGGAAGCCGAGCTGCACCTTGGTGCAGCCGAGCTTGCGTAGAGACAGAACCGCAGCCTCGTCGATGCGATCGGGGCGCGTCTCGATCGAAAGGCCGACGTTGCGGCAGCCCGAGCGCTCGTTGTCGCGCTGCGCCTGCTCGAGCTCCGCCGCGCTCGCTTGCTCTTGCTGCGCCTCTCGTGATCGCCCGTGACGGGCGTGCAAGAGTCGCGAGAGCTCGCGGTTGTAGCGTGAGCCGCGCTCGCGGCCGTCCACCGACGCAGCGGCCTCGCCGCTCGGCCCTGCGGCCTCGACCTCCTGTCTGCGGTCGACCCCGCAGCCTAGGTCGTTCAGGGCCTCGAAGCACCGCTTCACGAACCAGCGCTGGTAGCCTTCGGGATAGAACGTGAAGGTCCCGCCCAATACGATCAGCTCCACCTTGTCGAGCGTGTGACCGATGGCGGCGAACGCCCGCAGCCGGTTGTAGGTCTGCAAATACGGATCGAACCCGTTTTGCGCCGCGCGCTGCGCTCCAGGCTCGGCCGCGAGATAGCTCTTCGGCATGCGCACGTCGCTCGGGCAAAACACGCACCGGCCCGGGCACGGAAAGGGCTTCGTGAGCACGGTGACCGGGGTCACGCCGCTCTGGGTGCGTACCGGACGCATGCGAATGCGCTGAACGAACGTCTGCTCGTCGAGACGCATGCCGGCCTGCGCAGAGAACGCGCGAAACCCCGCGATCAGCTCGCCGCGCGAGAACAAGCCGCGACCGCTTCTGGGATGGCGCCTGAGCACGCGGCGGACTGCTGCGTCGGGCAGCGCGCTCAGGAGCGCCGGTGCTTCGAGCGCATCGAGCTCGCGCAGAATGGCGAGCAGCGGCTCGCGGTGCTCGGCCGGGTCGAAGCGCAGCCGCGGCGCCCACCGCGCGCTTGCGAAATCATCGCTTTCGGTCGAGCGTGGGCTGCGCACGAGTCGTGATGCGCGGCGAGCACCGCGCCTCCGCAACCAGCAATACCCCCTGCGCATGCGATGAAGCAAGCGACCCGAGATCGGCTGAACGCGATCAACCGCGAATTCTATCGGCGCAACGCCTCGGAGTTCAGCCGTACGCGCGCCCGGCCTTGGCCCGGCATGGCGCGAGTCGTTGCCGCGGTCGGTTCATCTGAGCCAAGCGTGCTCGACCTCGGCTGCGGCAACGGTCGATTCGTGCTCGCGCTTTCGGAACGCTTCGGCAACGGCTTCGAGTACGTAGGTGTGGACTTCAGCTCCGAGCTGCTGGCGCTCGCGGTGGCGGCCCACGCTCGGCCCGGAGCCCGCTTCGAGCAGCGCGACTTCGTGACCCATGCGCCGGAGGAGTCGTTGCCCACGGGCCGCCACGATCTCGTCGCCTTGCTCGGTGTTCTGCACCACGTTCCAGGCGAGGACACGCGCCGCGCGTTGCTCGAGGCCGCCGCGAGCCGCGTGGCCGCTTCTGGCATGCTCGCGATCACGCTTTGGCGTTTCGACCGGAGCCCACGCTTCGCCGGTCGGCGTCTCGCGCATTCGCAATACGTCTCGCTGGGTCTCGACCCGAACGAGCTCGAGCCGGGCGACGAGCTGCTGCGTTTCGGTGCGAGCAGTGAGACGCTCCGTTACTGCCACTTCGTCGACGACGCCGAGCTCGCGCGCTTGCTCGCGTCGTTGACTGTCGAGCTGGTCAGCCGGTTCAGCTCAGACGGCGAAGGCGGAGCGCAGAACGAGTACCTGCTGCTGCGCGGCCGGTGACCAGCCTGCGTTGGCGCCAACCGTGATCGGGCTCGAAAATTGGGCACTTGCCGCACGCTCGTCTAGGCTCGTGGGTCCTTGCTCGGCTGCGGCTCGACGCCGGGCTGCGCCGCGCTACCTTTGACTTGCGAGACCCGATCATGAAATGGCATCCCTTGAGCGACTCCGCCGTCCGTTTCGCCCGCCTTCCCGGCTGGGTGCTCCAGCTCACGCACAACGGCAGCAAGACGCTGGCGGTCTGGACCAACGGCCGCGCCGTGTTCACCGTGCCGGCGATCGAAGCCTGACCTGATCAACCGCTGAAGACGCGGTCGCCGCCGGCTCGCTTGGCGGCATAGAGCTGCTCGTCGACGCGCCGGATGACCTCGGCGGGATCATCGGTCGCACGCAAGGTGGTGGTGCCGATGCTGGCCGAGACCGGGATCGCAGGGCACACGCTGCGGGCCGCGGCCCGCGCATTGTCGAGCACGCGCGCGCTGACTGCACGCGCGCCCTCGCCCTCGGTGTCCGGCAATAGGATCACGAACTCGTCGCCGCCATAGCGCGCGACCACGTCGATTCGGCGCGTGGCCTCGATCAACGCGCTCGCGACGGCCTTGAGCACGGCATCGCCCGCGTCGTGCCCCTCTTCGTCGTTGACACGCTTGAAGCCGTCGAGGTCGACCATCGCCGCCGTGATCACGAGCGGCTTGCGGCGCAGGCGCGACAGCTCGTCGTCGAGCCTCTGCATGATGTACCGGCGGTTGTACAGGCCGGTCAGTTCGTCGTGCTGACTGAGATCGCGCAAGCGCGCGTTGGCCACAGCCAGCGCCGAGATCAGTTGAGCCGTCAGGATGGCGGTGCCCGAAGTGCAAACCGCTACGAGCAGGACGTTTGCGAGCGCGTAGGCGGGATCAGGGCGCGCCACCCCGGGTATCGCGGGACCGTAGGGCAACACGCCGAGCTGCTCGAGGACCACCATCAGCGCGTAGCTGCCGGTACCGACCAGCGCCAGGATGATGGGGATCCGCCTGCGCGGGGTGCTGGTCGCGTACAGTACCGGCGTCACGACGTACGCGAGCGCAAGGGTCGAGGTCTGCGACCCTAGGCGTTGCACGATGAAGCTGATGACGAAGGTGTCG
>JBIOJD010000226.1:0-6500 GCA_044450485.1 Polyangiales bacterium
GGAGCGTGAACGGTCGTGGCCCGATGTGAGCGCCCTCACTGCCGACCGAGAGCTCCTGATTCAAGAAGGCGCGGACGTAGGCATCATCTCGCCACACCAGCGCGAATTGGTTGAGGGTGACGTGCCTCCCACCGTCCGAAACCCGCACGAACACCACGCTCCACGGGCAGCGCACGTCGATCGGATGCACGAAGCCCCACTCCCATGCGAGGTCCGCTCCCCAACGGAAATGTCCCCAATTGTGATCGTGGTACGCGGGAGCATCCGCGATCTGCATCCGCCGATCTCCGATCGACACTTCGCCTTCGGCTGACAGGCGCGCTACGGCTACCCACTGCATCGCATGCCCTTCGTCGAACGAGACGCTGGTCGTTCCCGTAGGCAGCATCAGCGGCTTCAGCCTCAGCTCTGCCCCGATTGGCCCTGAGCGCACGCTCAGCTCAAACACCCCGTCCACGAGTCGCAGCGAGCTCGCGCCAAACCGCAAATCGATCTCGCCTGCGGCCCCGCATACTTCGCCGTCCGCGATGCTCTCGACATGCCCGCACCAATCACCGACATGCGCCAGCGTGATCACGCGGGCGACGCGCACCCTCCCGCTCGGTAGGCTGCGCTCGGTGACGTTGAAGTTTACGAGCAAATGCCCAGGACGGTCGCCCGGCAGGCGCACACAGAAGTGAAACCACTCCTTGTAGCTGCCTTGCTCGCTCGGCTCGGCGAGCGGTGATCTGCGCCAGGCGTCGAGCCTGCGCACTGCGCGGTCGACGTTGCTCGAGCTGAGGCTCATCGCAGCAGGCTCCCGGGCTCGATAGCGCTTGCTCGGGCCTGTCCGTCTTCGCCCGAACCGTTCTCTGAGACATCGCGGGCAACTCCCAGGGTCGCGCGCAGCGTTCGCGTCAGAGAGACCACGCCGAGCGCGAAATCCACGAACGGCCCCTGCACACGAGGCTCGTGGTTCTGCCCCTCCTGTTCGAGCGCCTCCACGAATGCATCGCAGGTCGAGAGCAAGCCGAGCAGCGCATGCACGAAGCGCTCGTGGCCCGGGAACACGTCGAGCTGATCGCTAATCATGTTCCGCACCTCCGTCGAGGCCGCGCAGCAGGCGCTCGACCAGCGCGTCGCGGCCAGGCGTGGCGGCGGCGGACGCGATTGCATCGACGAGGGCCGACGGCGTCGCGCCGGCGGTCTCCTCCTCCAACGCAAACAGCGTCGCCGTCTGCATCACGAGCAGCGCCCGCGCAACGAGCTCAGAGCTTGCGATGCGCTCCTTCCAGCGCGCGCCTTCTACCGTCTGCGCAAACGCGCGACCTTCACGGGCGAGCGCACGGAAGAGCGCTCGGGCGGCTTCGGGGTGCAGCAGCACTGCGCGCTGCAATTCGCGCAGCAACGCGATCACTTGCTCGTCGGCGTCGGAAATGGTCAGCGTCGGCACGTCGGCCGCGAGCGCGCGGGTCATGGCTCGCTCCCATTGCGCGAGAACGCCGTGACGATCAGCCACAAGCGATCCCGCCGGCCCCCGGCGCGGCACTCGACGGGCACGGTGCAGGAACCGGGCTCGCGGAAGACCCGAAGATCCGCCATCACTCGCACCAGCGCCGCGGCACCGGCTGCGAGCTCCACGTTCTTGGGCTCGAAGCTCAGAACAGGTGTCGGGCCCGAGAGCGGTTCCCCCACCACGATCTCGACGAGCGCGGGGTGTGTCGTTCGGTTGTGAACGCGGAAGCGCCCCGAGGCCGTGTCGCCCACGGGCCCGACGATCTCCAGCTCTTGCTGCGTCTGCGGCGGCAGCTTGCTCGCGTCGCCGAGAGAGCGCTCGATCAGCTCTTCGGTCAGCAGCAGCTCGCCGCGTAGACGTTTGCCTCGCTGATCGAAATGCTCGAGCACGCGCGCGTAGGCGTTCTCTCCGGCCGCACGCCGGGCGTTGCGCTGCTTCTTGCGATGCAGCTCGACGAGCGCCGCAAGCAGCGAGCCCTCTTGCTCGCCGTCGGAGTCCGACGACTCGGGTCTGTAAGCCATGTTGCCCCCTGATCAGCGCGCACGATCTACCACGAAGGACACGAGCGATTGCAGGAAATCTCGATGCACTGAAGCTGGAAGCTCGGGTAGGTCGCGTTCGAGCGTGCGCGCGGCACGCGTAGCGTGGCGTCTGGCGATCCCGCGAGCGTGGGCGATGCTCGCGCGGTCGCGTCCCATCACCAATTGCGACAGCCGCGTGACGTCGGTCTCGTTCTTGTACCCAGCCGCGTCGCCGAGCAGCGCGCGGCGGAGCAGCGCTTGTTCGGCTGCGGTGAGCGGGGTGCCGTTCACCAAGAGCTTGTCCCAAATTGCCTCGCGGCTCTCGCGCTCGGCCTGGTTGCTCCCCGCCGGCGGGCGCGCTCGCGCGAGAATCGCCAGCGCTTCGTCGCGCTCGGCTGGTGCCAGCGAGCGCAACGCATGCAACAGCGGCAGCGTGTACTTGCCCTCCCAAAGGTCACCGAGGGCTTCTTTGCCGACCTCGCTCTCGGCGCCTTCGAGGCTCAGCAGATCGTCCTGAATTTGGAACGCGATGCCGAGCAGCAGCGCGAATCGTCCGAGCGCTGCTGACGTTTCGGGCTCCGCACCCGCGACCATCGCGCCGACCAGCACGGGCGCGACGAACGAGTACCAACCTGTCTTCTTGTGCACCATGCGCAGGTACTCGCGGTCGGTGATGTCCCAGCGGTGGTTGCGCGTCCAATCGAGCTCGAGCATCTGGCCTTCGACCGACTCGCGCGCCATGCGCGCGAAGATCCGCAACACGTGCAGCGCGCGGCCGAGCCCGAGCGCGCGCACGTTGTCGAGCAGCGGCTCGAGCGACAGCGCGAGCATGCCGTCGCCGACGTTGACCGCGATCGGAACGCCATAGAGCAGTGGCAGCGTGGCGGCGTGGCGGCGCAGCTCGGAGCCGTCCTCGACGTCGTCGTGGACCAGGAACGCGTTGTGGAACAGCTCGAGCGCGGCGGCGGACGGCAGCGCGGCATCGAGGTGCCCGCCGAGGGCCATGCACGTGCCGATGCACAGCGCTGGCCGCAGCGCCTTGGCGGGACGCATCGGGTAGTCGAGCATCAAGTCGTAGAGACCGGCCGTGTTCCGCACGTCGCTCGGCAGAAAGCGTTTGATCTCTGCCAGGGTGAGCGCACGGCAATCGGCGAGATACCGCTCGGTGCGGAGCTTGGAATCGGACACCAGGGCCACTCGTTTCTGCCGCGGTCGCTCGTCCTTCGTCTCACGCGGATCGCCGTGATCGCAATCGATCACGCCGGGGTGCCCCGAGAGCATGGGTGATACGCGAGCTGCGGCGCCTTGGAGTCCGTCCGTGTGCACAGGTGGAGAACGTGGCGGGCGGCGTAGTTTCCCGGCGGGGGAAGCAGCAGGCGGTCTCAGTGGCGCGCGCCTGGCGGCTCCGACCCCGTGATGCCTCGCGCCCGCCAAGCTCCAGGCCGCGTGGTGTCAACGGCCACCGCGATGGTGTAAACCCCCCGCTCGCATGCCAGGGCACCCCGAAAAGTCGTGCAGTTTTGCAGCGTTCGAGAGTGGCACGCGGAATGCATTGGGAAGGGGCATGGCCTCTACCCCGGCGACTTCGGTCGCCGCCTCGGTGGAAGGCACCTCGGTCGCGCCGAATCCTAGCCGCTCCTCTAGCGCACAGTCGATCGGCCGGCGTGTGGTGTTCTTCGTCTCGCTGTTGGCGAGCACCGTCGCGGCACATCACGCGCACGCGGAGCCCGTGGCTCACGCCGCGCAGGCGCACCTGGCCGTGAGCGTGAACGTGGTCTCGACCTGCGCGATTGATTCGAGCGCCGCTTACTCGGTGCGCTGCGCGACCCCGACGGCTGCGATCGTGCACGAAGGGACGATACAGGGCCTGCGCTCCGACGACACGCACACCGGCCGGTACACGCTCACCACCGTCAACTTTTGAGCGGCCCCCGGTTACGCCATCAGGGCGTGAAGCCGAGCGTGAGACCAGAATAGACCGCGCTCGTGAGCTTCGAGCCTGCACCTCGCACACCGACGACGGCGTTCATGTACCAGAGCTCTGCACACACCGCGAGTGGCCGCGGATAGGCGCACACCGACGCGCTCACCAGCGAGACACCGCTCTTCGGGCCCCGTGCGCTCGGACCGAGCGAGTGCAGCGCCGCGTCGACGCGGAAGCGATCGGTGTGCGCCGCGACGTAGCCGCCGAGCTCCATCGCCGACGAGAGACGGCGGCTCCGATCGAGCCCCGGCTCGTATCGACCGAGCGCGACGTAGCCCGTGGTGAAGCCCGTCTCGATCAGCGCATCACCATCGAGGAACTGATAGCCGAGCCGGCCCTGCACCGGCTCGAGCAGCGAGACGCGCAGTCGGTCGTGTCCGAGTAGCACGCCGCTCACGCCCGCGCGTGCGAATGGCCCGCTCGTCTCGCGAACCGGCGCGCGCCAGCCGAAGTCGAAAGAGCCGCCGATGCTGCCTTCGGTGCCCGCGGTCCCGCCGCCGAGGCTACCGAAGGCGAGCAGGTGCCCGGTCAGCCATCTGCGTGTGGCGTAGAGCTCGGTCGTGTAACTGGTGAGCACGCCCGCTTCGACGCGCCGGCTCGGCTGTACGTGCGACGCGGTGGTCTTGACGCCGAGCACCGCACCGGGCGCCGTGTACCAGAGCGCGAAGCAGTCGAGCTCTTGCGTGCACGCGCAGGCGCGCCCGTTCGAGCCGCAGTGCGCGTCGTCGGCCAACGCCGACCGCGTGCCGAGCAGCGCGACGAGCAACGCGAGCCAGCGCACGATCAGTAGAGCACGGTCAGCACCACGAGGTCGCCGTAGGCTCCGGCCTCGACGTTCTGGCGAGGCATGATGCGGCCGAAGATCGGTACCGACACCATTTGGCTCTCGACCGGCCGCGCCGTGTACGCCGACGTGCCGCCCGTGCCGTCGCCCCAGACGATCGTGCGCGCAGCATCCATGAACAGGTTGTACTCCAGCCGAAAGCGGTGCCGGCTCATGGCGCGAGGCAGGAAGCTCCCAGAGCTGCCGCGGCCGATCTGGATCGAGATCATGTCTGCGGGTCCGACGCCCGTGCAGCGGAACGCGACCGAGCCGGCCGAGTCGAGCGGCGTGGTGCTGAACCCATCGTACGAGCCGAATGCGACGCCGGAGGTGCTCACGATCGAGCAGCTCATGGCCGCGTGCGCGACCGCGCTGGCGCTGGCGACGCATACAAAGGCGAGCCAACCGAGCGCCCTCATCATCGCTTCCGAGTATGCCACAAGGGGTAGCGTGCCGTCGTGCTCGCATTTCAGTGCACCTTGCACACGAGCTCGCCGAGCTCGATCACGACTTGGTCGGAGTCGGGGATCTCGAGCTCGAGCGGGCACGTGCCATCGGCATAGTCGATCGCGAGCACGCGCCGTCCGGGCGCCACTCCGTCGACCTCGAACTCGCCCTGCTCTCCGAGCGGCGTGGCCAGCTCCTGCTCGCCGCGCGTGATGCGGAGCTGGCCGTACTTGGGCACGACCTTGGTGCCGTGATCGTCGATCGTCACACGACCGCGGTAGTAGTGCGGTTTGACGATCGGGAAGGTGGCGATCGCAGCGCCCCGGTACGCCGGCGCCAGCGTCATCTCCGTGACCTGCATCTCGTATTGTAGTGGGACGTCCTCTTGCGCGATGCTCAGTCGATTGCCGTAGTAGCTCAGCAGATTGGGCACGAGCAGGTTGCCGTAGCGGTCGGTCGAGCCGATCTCTTGGTTGTTCACGTAGCCGCGCACGCCGCGGACGCCCGGCACGCGGATCACGCCGAACCCGTCTTGCACCGGGAGCGTCGGGAACACGCCGGCCCCGGGCACCGCCACCAGCGCGCCGGCTGCATCGAGCGCCGCGTGGCTGTGGCCCGACTCGAGGCTGTACTCCGCGCCATAGCGGCCGAAGAGCGTCTGGTACTGCACGAGCGCGTCGGCGCGGCTCTGCTCGGAGATCGTCGCCGACGCGCGGTAGCCGTAGCCTTCGCCGATCGGCACCGACTTGTTGGCGGCCATGAGCAGCGAGCCGGTCTGCTCGACCGAGCGGGCTGCCACGCTCGCATTGTGTCCGCCAGCCATGGCGCAGGTGACCGCCGCGTAAACCTCCCACGGCTTCGTCCCGTCCTCGTTTCTGGCTTGGCTGAACGACACCAGCGTGGTCCACAGCGGCGCGACCCGCAGCGCGGCCTGCACGCCTCCGCGCGCGGTGGTGCCCCGGTCGCGGTACCTGTCGAGGCTGTCCTGGGTCGAAATGCTGAGCCTTCGGCTGACGGGCACCGAGCCGAACACCCCGACCTCGGCAATCGCACGGTCCAGCGTCGGTCCGACGTCGAGCGTGGCGTAGCGGTTGGTCATCAGTCGTCCGAACACCCCAGCGCCGAAGAGCCGGCTGATGAACGAGTACGAGAGGAACGAAGCAGCGCCGCTGGCTTGACCCGGCGCGCGGCTCGCTGCCAGCTCGAGCTCGACCTGTCCGATCGGTGTGA
>JBIOJD010000227.1:0-6473 GCA_044450485.1 Polyangiales bacterium
GCCGGCCGAGGCTGCCGAGCCGCTCGCGCTCATGCTGGCGAAGCAGGACTCGCCGACGCCCGCGTTGATCGCGGCCCTCGGAGCGATCGGCACCGAGCGAGCCATCGCCGCGCTCGCGACTGCGCTGGCAACGCCGTCCGCAGCGCCCGCGGCGGAGCAAGGCTTGATGCTCGCGGGACGCAGAGCCGCGACGCCGCTGAGCCGGGCGCTATCGTCGAGCGTCGCCGTGCGGGTCGCGCATGTGCTCGGTGAGATCGGCGCGCCGGCCGCAGCCGCCGCGTTGCCCGCGCTGGTGACCGCGCTATCGAGCGAAGCTCCCGAGCTGCGCACCGCGGCAGCGCGCGCAGTCGGCGCCCTGGGCGATGCACGCGCGGCCGAGCCCCTGCTCGCGCTCGCCTCCGATCCGGTGCCCGAGGTGGCCAACGCCGCGCTCGAGGCGCTGTCGCACGTCGCACAGCCCGTGCAGGCCCGCGCGCTGCTCGCGCTCTTCACGCGAGCAAGCGCTGCGCAGCGGCCGTTCGTGCTCGGCGCCTTGGCTGCGGCCGACCCGGAGCTCGCCGCGCCGGCCCTCGAGCTTGCGCTGCACGCAGAACGCGAGCTTCGCGACGCGGCGCTCGCTCTGCTCGAAGGTGAGCACCCGCGACCCGCCTGGATCCCGTTGCTCGGCGCGCTGTTCGCCGAAGAGCAGCGCGAAGCGACGGCGAGCGCGCTCGCGCGCGTACAAGGGGGGCTTGGGCTCTCCGCGCTGCTCGCCCAGGCGCACCGCTCATCGGACGCGCAGCAACACACGGCGCGTGCCGTGGCGATCGCCGTGCGACGCTTTCGCGACGAGCTGCCGGCGTCGACGATCGCGGACGCCGAGCGGTTGCTGCGCTCGCTCGCAGACCGCGAGCGCGGGTCATTTCTCCGCGCGCTCGCTCGGGACCGCTCCGTACGCGACTCGCTGCGCGCGGCGCTGAGCGCGAGCGATGCCGACCTGCGCGCGACTGCTGCATTCGAGGTGATGCTGCTCGCCGACGAGGCGCTTGCGCCCGCGCTGCAGTCTGCGCTCGATGCCGAGCGCGATCCCGAAGCGGCGCGGCGGATGCTGGAGGCCGCAGCGGAGCTCGGTGTGCGGGTGTCCGAGCCAACCGTGCTGCGGTGGATGGCGGACCCGGAAACGGCGCCGGAGGCATTGCAGCTCGCCGCCGCTCTCGCCGACCCGGCCGCGGCTTCGCGATCGCTACGCGTGCGCCTGCGTCGCGCTCTTGCCTCGCACGCGCCACTCCGCGTGCGCGTGGCGGCCGCGCTCGCGCTCGGGCGACTGGGCGACCGCGCAGCCCGTCCGGCGTTGGTCGCGGCGCTCGACGAGAGCTCCGCCCGACTACGGCTCGCCGCGGTGCGCGCGCTCGGTGCGCTCGGCGGTGCGGGCTCGGTGTACGCACTGCAGGCGCACGCACGCATCGAGCGCGACGCCTTGGTGCGGCGTGCCGCGCTGCAGGAAGCTGCGCACGCAGGCGTGCCGTCCCGTGTGGAGCACGGCGATCTCGTGCTCGAGCTCCGGGTCCGAGCCCAGGTCGCCGCAGAGAGCGCGCGACCGTTCTGCGACGTTCTCCTGCAAGACGGCCGCTGGCTACGCTACCGAGCGCGCGCCAACGGCGAGCTGGTCGTGGCGGATCTACCGGCGGGCGTAGCGGACGTACGCATCTTGGACTAATGACTCGGCTCTGACGATGAAGCCGATCGAACAGGGCGAGCTGCCCAGCCATGCAGATGTGATCGTGGACGCGCCGCGGTTTTCGTGGTCGAAGCGGCGCGACGACGGCAGCATCGATTTCTTGTCGCCCGTGCCCTGCCCGTTCAACTACGGGAGCGTGCCAGGCACGCTGTCGGGCGACGGCGATCGCATCGACGCGCTCGTGCTCGGGCCGCGCCTGCCACGCCACAGCCGGCACACGCTGCCCGTGCTCGGCATCGTGCGCTTCGTCGATGCGGGCGACGACGACCCCAAATGGATCTGCGGCGAGCGGCGACCCGACGAGGCGCAACGCCTGATGATCGAGGCGTTCTTCAACATCTATGCCGTGGCCAAAGGCACGCTCAACCGCTTGCGCCGCCGGCGTGGTCCCACGCGCTACGACGGCCTGTGGTTGCGGTAGCCGCTGCAGCTCCGATCCCCTCGGCTGGGCGATCGACGCCCTGCAGCCGTTGACCTCCACGCCGCGCGTCGGGCATGGTTGTCGGCTGGAGCTTCGGTTGGTCAAGCAGGCACAGAGCACGCTCGGCGCGGAGGAGGACAAGCTGTCCTTCGAGCAAATCCTCGAGCGCCTGCAGTCCGTGGTGGAGACCCTCGAGCAAGGCGAGCGGCCGCTCGAAGAGGCGCTCTCCACCTTCGAGCAAGGCGTGGCCCTTGCGCGCGCGGGCGCACGCCGCTTGGACGAAGCCGAGCGGCGGATCGAAGTGCTGCTCGGCGACGAAGAAGGGGTGCGCACGCGCCCGCTTCACCCACAAAACGAGGAGCGAGGCGAAGATGAGTGAGGAAATCTTCTCGGTGCAGACGCAGTTTGCCGACGTCGTGTCGCTGGCTCAGGGCTACATGAACCGCGCGGACGGGGAGCGGCTGCTCTTGCCGCTGCCCGTTGCGTTCTCGCAGGGCATGGGCGTGCGCTTCGTGGTGTTTCTGGCAGACGGCACGCCGGCGTTCGCGGGCGCCGGCCTGTGCGTGCAGGCGAGCGATCAAGGCAGCGGCGTGCCAGCCGCGCAGCGCTACGAGAGCCTGCTCGACACGCTTCAGTTCGACGAGCGGTCGCGGCCCGTCTACGAGTACATCGTGGCCGTTCGCAATGCGGCCTACGCGCAGGAGCAGCCGGCCGATGCCGCGGAGGAGCCGATCGAGGAGGCCGCCGCGTTGCTCGACGTCGCGGGGACCGACGGCGCATCGCTGCAGCCCGAGCCGTGGACCAGCGAGCCGGCGCAGGGCGATTCTTTTGCGCCCGTGGATCTCGAGCCTGAATCGTCGTCCGGCCAGCCGGGCGCACGCCAACCGAGCTTCGTACCGCCGCCGTTGCCGACCGGATTGCTCTCGCGTCCGGCGCTCTCCACCCACTGGCAACCGCTGCCACCGAGGCGTCCAACGCCACGCCCCGCCAGCGGCCACTTCCGCTACGGCAACGCGGGCCTGCCGCGCCCCGCACGCCCCCCCTACCCGGATCTCGACCCCTCGCAATGGGTCCAACCAGCCCCGCGACCTAGCTGAGGTCGATCCGCAAGCCCTTGTGGCCGGCGACTACGTTCGGTAAGCCCTCGTGCTCAAGCAGGGCGGCGAGCGTGCGCTTGGGGGCATCCTCGCCGTGGACGAGGGCGACCCCGCGCAACGCACCTCGCTGTGCGGTCGCGCGCGCAAAGCCGAGCAGCCCCGCTTGATCGGCGTGCGCGCTCAAACCGTTGAGCACGTGGACGCGTGCGGCGACATCGCGCTCGATGCCGAACACCTTGACCCGCGGGCGATGCTCGACCAGACGCCGACCGAGCGTGTGCTGGGCCTGGAAGCCCACGATCACCACGCTGTTGCGGTCGTCGGAGAGGCCGCCCTGCAGGTGGTGCAGAATGCGCCCGCCTTCGCACATGCCCGAGCCCGCCATCACGACGCACGGCTCGCCGCTCCGCTGCAGCGCCTTGGAGCTCGCCACGTCCGACACGTAACGCAGCCCCGGTGGCGAGAACGGATTCTCGTGATTCAGCATGCGGGCCGCGACATCGGGGCTGAGGCTCTCCGGGTGCAGCTTGTAGATCTCGGTGATGGCGATCGCCAGCGGGCTGTCGATGTAGATCGGTACGCGCGGCATACGGCCCTGGCCGTGCAAGCGCTCGAGGGCGAACAACACCTCCTGCGCACGCTCGAGCGCGAAGGTCGGGATCAGCACGCGACCCCCGCGGCCGATAGTGTCGGTCACGATTTGCCCGAGCTGCTCGTCGCTGCTCGCGAGCGGCGGGTGCAGCCGGTCGCCGTAAGTGCTCTCCATGAGCAGGTAGTCGACGCCGGCCACGATCTCGCGGTCGTCGAGCAGCGGCAGCTCGTCGCGACCGAGGTCGCCTGTGAAGAGCAAGCGGGCGCGCTTGCCGTTTTCTTCCAGATCGAGCTGCACCAATGCGGAGCCGAGCACGTGCGCCGCATTGTGCAGCGTCACCGTGACCCCGGCAGCCACCCGCATCGGCCGGTGCAGCGGTAACGAGATCATCTGGCTCACCGCGCGCTGCGCATCGTGGACGTCGTAGAGCGGCGCGATGCGCGTGGGAGCGCGGTCGCGCTCGAAGCGCTTGTTCAGATAGCGCGCGTCTTGCTCCTGGATCATCGCGGAGTCGCGCAGCATGACGCTACACAGGTCGCGCGTGGCCGGGGTGCAGTAGATGCTCGACCCGAAACCGCGCTTGACCAGCGTGGGGATGGCCCCGCTGTGGTCCAGATGGGCATGGCTGAGCACCAAAGCCGAGGCTTCGCTCGCCCAATCCGGAAGCTCGCGGTTGATGCGGTTGGCCTCGGCGCGATGCCCCTGGAATAGGCCGCAATCGAGCAGGACGTCGGCATCGCCCACGTGGACACGGTGCAACGATCCGGTCACGCCTTCGGCGGCGCCGCAGAGCTCGAGGTACATCGTCCGATCATCGGAACATGCAAAGCGCCGCGCAATCCCTTATAAGGGGGCGTGGCACGGCTCGCCCGCATGCTGCGCCGTACGAGAAGCGCCTCCGCGCTTGCGATCGCGCTCGGGCTGCTGTGTGTGGCGGCGCCTGTGGCTCACGCGCAGGTCCAGGCCGAGTTCAGCGACGAGTACGACGCGCCCGGAAAGCCCCCCCCGGAGCGCCCAGACGCAGAGGCCAAGGAACGGCCCGACGCCGAGCCCAAGCCTGCGCCCGAGACGCGGGAATCACAGCTGCTGCGCGTGCAGAACACCTGGCTCGGCCCGAGCGGCGGCCTGCACGTGCCGGACGCCGGCTCGGGCATCGCGGGCACGCTCCGGCTTCAGCTCGGAGTCGATTTCTTCGCCAGCAGCAACTTCTTGCTCGCGCACGACAAGGACCACTACTCGGGCGAGGCCCTCTCGCTGAGCTGGACCCTGACCGATTTTCTGGAGCTCTACGGCTCGCTCGAGAGCCACGCCAACAGCAATGATCAAGAGCAGCCGCGGCTCTTGCAGGTGATCGGCGACACGCTCGTGGGGCTCAAGGCCTTTCACACCGTGCTGCCGTGGCTCACGCTCGGCGGCGACGTCCGCCTCGGCATGCTCAGCAGCGTGGGCGGCATCGGTCCAGTCTTGTCCGCGCTGAGCCTCGGGCTTCGCGGCAACGCGAGCGCAGACCTGCGGCAGCTCGACGACCCGTATCCGCTGATCGCGCGGCTCAGCCTCGGATACTTCTTCGACAACTCGTCGACCTTGATCCAGAGCGTGGAGAACGAGCGCTATGCGGCGCTGGGCGCGGCGGCCCGGCCGCGCGCCGAAGAAGACCGCAACCTCGTGCGGCGAGTCGAGCGCTTCGGCCTCGGCATCAACCGCACGGACGCGTTCAACGTCGCGCTCGGGCTCGAAGCCCCGCTGCGCGCAGCCGAAGACTTCTACATCCATCCGCTGCTCGAGTGGACGCTCGGCGTGCCGGTGAATCGCCAGGGCTACAGCTGCCTGTTACTCGACACGAACGCGGGTCCGGCCGACACCGACGGCTGCCTCAAGCGACAAGGCTTCGCCGCGATGCCGTCGACGCTGAGCCTCGGGGCACGGGTGTTTCCTCCCGTGCGCGGGCTCTCGTTGCTGCTCGCGGTCGACATCGGCGTGAGCGGCACCTCGACGTTCGTGCGCGAGCTCGCGCCCAACAAGCCCTACGACGTGCTGCTCGCGCTCGGCTACGCCATCGACCCGCGCGAGCGAAAGGTCGAGGCCCAGCAAGTCGAGGTCGTGCGCGAGGTCACGAAGCCCGAGCCGCCAAAGCCACGCGTCGAGGGCTATGTAGTCGAAGCCGGCACGGGCACGAAGATCGCGGGGGCGACCATCGGCTATCCGGGTCGCGAGCTCACGGCGCAGCAGACCGACACGGAAGGCCGTTTCGTGAGCTACGAGCTCGAGCCCGGTGAAGTGCGCTTCGAGATCAGCCACCCGGACTACGAGCCGGGCGTGTGTAGCGTGCAAATCGAAAAGCCTGCGCCTGCGCCGAAGAGTCCGGCTGCGCCGGGCGGGGGCAAGCCGGCGGCCGCTGCGCCCGCGACGACGGGCACGACGGAGGCGACGGCCCCCGCGGCAACGCCTGCGGGCGGTGCTGCGCCAAACACCAGCACGCCCGCGGCAGCGGCCCCCGTCACCCCACTCGCGCCGCCGCTGGTTCCCTTGCGCTGCGAGCTCACGGCCAAGCCCCGCACGGGCAGTGTGCGCGGCACGGTCGAGAGCGAAGCGGGCAAAGCGGTCGCAGGCGCGCGTGTCGAGCTGATCGGACCTGCCAGCCAGAGC
>JBIOJD010000228.1:0-6469 GCA_044450485.1 Polyangiales bacterium
CAGCGCGTCCAGGCGCGGCAGCAAAGAGCAAGGCGAGCAGACTCCACGGTGCATGGCGCTTCATGTCGGCCTCCGTGAGCGAGTGCAGAGCAGACCGGCGAAAAGTAGCATGCCGGGAAGCCCGAGATAGGCGAGACCCACCAGCAGCGATCGGCGGGCGCGCTGCACCAAGAATGGGTAGCCGGGATATTGCGGTTGCGTGAAGTTCGGCACTTCGGCGCCCGCGGCTTCGAAGATCAGCAGCGAGAGCTCGCGCCGGCTCGTCGAATAGGTTTCGCGCGTGACGCGCCCTACGTGCACCAGGATCCGCCCGTAGCCGGGCTCGCGCTCGCCCTCGATCGGCGCGGGTCGAGCGTCGAGCGGCGTCCGCAGCTCGAGATCCGGGCGGGCGAGCCGGAGCTTGGCCAACGCATCGGCTTCGAGCTCCGTGCGGCGGGCATCATCGCGATCGAGCCAGATGTCGATGGAGAGTCGCTCAGGCAACACCCGCAGCGCGCGCTCAACCGCCGGCGGCAGCGACCCGCGCTTGGCTTCGGTGAGATCGAAGCCGCGCCGGAGGCCCTTGGCGCCAAGGCAAGCGCAGGCGGTCGCGACGAGCACGAGTGAGAGTAGGCCGCCGCGAACGAGCGGCGTGCGATCGACGCGCAGCCCGATCATCGCAGCGACGAGCGCGCCCGCCGCAAGCGCCAGTAGAAATGCACAGGCACCGAGCGCGAGCGTGCCGTGCTCGAACGGCGCGAGCTGCCTGGTCACGGAAAAATCGAGCGCGTCGCCGAGCCAAGCGAGCGCGGCAAAGCCCTCGGAAGCGTCGATCGCCCAGGAGCTGACCACGACGAGCAGCGACAGCGTGACCGCCTGGGCCAAGCTCGCGGTGAACGCCGCGGACGCGAGCGAGACGGCCGCGATCAGCAGCGCATACATCCCATAACCGAGCAGGGACACCAGCGTCTCGCCGAGCGCCAGGTGACCGCCGAGAGCGACGAAAAGCAACAGCAAGCAGAGCGGAGCGACGAGCTGGAGCGCGAGCGCCGCACACGCTGCGACGAGCTTCGCGCAGAGCAGTCGGCCCGGCGACGCGGTTTGCAGCAAGAGACCATAGAGCGTACGGCGCTCCTTTTCGACCGCGAGCAGGCGCGCGGCTGCGATCGGACCCAGCAACGACAAGGATAGGTACACGCCTCCGAGCGTCGGGCGTACCACGCCGAGCAACGGGTCGAGCTCGCGCCGCATGAGCACGTTGCCGGCTGCCGAACGCGAGCTCGCGGAGTACAAGTCGCAGGCGAGCACGAAGCCGTGGCCCACGAGCAAAGCCGAAATCGCCGCCTGCAAATAGCTCGCGCGCGAGCGCAACGCAATCGCGAGCTCACGAGCGAGCATGGCGTTGTTCCAGCAGGGTCAAGAAAACCTGCTCGAGCGAAGCGCGCGGCATGCTTGCTCGCGCCCGAAGCTCCTCGAGCGTGCCCGCGGCGACGAGGCGCCCCTGATCGAGGATGAGCACGCGGCCTTCGAGCTTCTCCGCGTCCGCGAGCTGGTGCACGCTGAGCAGCAACGACGCGCCGAGACGCGCCTGTGCACGCAACAGCTCGAGCACGCCACGGGCCTGGAGTGGATCGAAGGTCCCGAGCGGCTCGTCGAGCACGACGACGGGCCGATCGCTGCAAAGCGCGCCGAACAGCGCAAGCCGTCGCTTCTGGCCACGAGAGAGAGAGCCGATGCGCGCCGATGCGAACGCAAGCAAACCCAGCCGCTGCACGAGCTCCTCGGCCCGGTCCGCGGGCACGCGCCCGACACGCACCGCCTGGCACATGAACACGGAAACCTGGAGCTCGGCCGGCGGCTCGGCGGCGTCGGACAGATACGAGAACACCAACGCACGCCCGGCCAGGTCGCGCAGCTCGTGCGCACCGTAGGTCACGCGGCCCGCGCTCGGGCGCTGTGCGCCGATCACGGCTTCGATCAGCGTGGTCTTGCCCGCGCCGTTCGGTCCCACGACGATTGCGATCTCACCGGGCGCCAGCGAAAACGACACGCGGTCGAGGACCGTTCGACCCGCCCTGCGCACGCAGAGGTCCCCGACGACGAGGCTCGCGGCCGGCGTCGACTGCTCGGACCGCATCACCGTGCTCGCCATGGGCGTTCACGACCAGTGAGCCGCCGAGCGGCTGCGCCGACGAGGTGCCGCAGTGCCCACTCGAGCGCGAGGGCAGCGGCCACCAAATGATACACGGACAAATAGCAGGTGCCTCCCGCTGAGTGCACGAGCAACGCCGTGGCGGAGGGTGACGCTCCGAGCGCGAGCACGGCGAGCTCGTTTCGACGCCGGCGCAGAAGCAGCACGAGCACGACCGGGACGAGCAAGACGAAGCCTGGAACTGGCAGGCTGAACGCGCGTCTGAGCCGCAGCTCGAGCGGCGTGACCTCGGTCGCCACACGCAAGGCTCGGCGCAACAGGATCTCCGCATACCAGAGCGGGTCGCTCGCGATCGTATCGACGACCAGATCGCGCACGATTCGGTGATAGGCGGGGAAATCGGACGGACGCACCGGATACAGCGGGTTACCCTCGTAGTAGGTGTCGAAGTAGTAACCGCCACTGTAGGGCAGCGGCGACGGGAACGTCGCTTGCAACTTCGGCATCACGCGCGCAAACAGCTTCGTGTCGTTCCACTCGAAGCCGTGCTTGCGGTCGAAGTCGCCGAGCCCGCAGGCGATCGGGTGCCAGACCTCGTGATGTCGCTGCAGCGGTGGCCGGGGAAACGGTACTCCCCCATGGGCCTCTACTGTCTGCAGCGCGACGTCGAGCTTGTGGTCCCAGTACTGCCCCATGGCAGCCGAGCCCATCGAATAGACCGCCAGCAGCACGAGTGGGAGCGCCACCCGTTCTCGCAGACTCGGCGCACGCCGCAGCGCATACAGAACCAGCAGTACGGGCAGCGTCGAGGCCACGTCCGCGCGAATCTCGCGCGCGACGCAGAGCAACGCGCCGCTCGCCGCGGCAATCGCGAGCGACGCGCGAACGTCGAGCGCCGGTCGCAAGAACAGCGGCAGGTTGAGGCCCATCACGATCGCCCAGGTCGCCAGCACCACACCGAGCACGCGCAGGGAATCGAGCGTGTGGCTGAGCTGGAAGGGGTCGGAGCCGAACAACAGCGCGAGCAGCAAACCCAGCCACGGCCGGCGCGCGAGCACTCCCCCGCTGAACAGCGCGAGCACTGCTGCGAGCTGAAACATCAGCTTGCCGGGCCGCAGGGAGGTACCCTTGGCCGTTCCCTTCAGCCACGCGTCGGGAGCGAAGAGCCACATCCGGCCGTTCTCGCCGCGGCGGATCTCGTTCGTGATCTCGTTGACGACGTTCTGACCGCCGGCGCGCAGGTTGCGCTCCGCCTGCTTGGCGGACTCGGCTGTTCCAGGCGCGAGCACTGCGACGGGAAAGAGCCCAAGGTAGTGGTAAAGGTAGAAGAACTCCCGCAGATATGGCGCGGTGGTCGTGGTCGCGCTGGGAATCGCGTACGCGGGATCGAACGTGAAGGGACCGCGGAAGATCGAGATCTGCCAGCCGCTGAGCGCGGCCAGCGCGAGCAGAACGAGCAGTCGGCGCTGCCAAGGCCCCATGGCGGCGCGCGGAGCTGAGCTGTGGCTGGTGTCGGGCGCGCGATCCTGGCTCACGATCCGCCGAGGGTAGCGCAGAACCGCGCCTGGCCGACAAATTCACTTCGCTCGATCGATCAAGGCGCTGACGTGGACCCAGGCGACTCGCTGGCTTTGGGCGCGGGCTCTCCGGACTGGCGCTGGAGCACGAGGTCATACTCGCCCGCACGCCGTCCTGTGGGAAACCTTTCTAGATAGCGATGCATCTCACGCGTGGCCTTCGGCACGTCACCGAGGCTGCGATAGGTGGCGACCAGAAGCTCGATCTCGTCTGCGCTCGCGGCTTTGTTCTCGAGCGCCTGGATCACGCACGCGTTGTCACCGCGGGACAGGCACGCGAGCGCTTGCTGCAAGGGGGTGGGTTGAACCGGCTGTTCGGCTTGCGTCGGCTCGGCGCTCTCGGGTGTTGGCGTCGCCTCGGCCGTGACAGGTGCCTCCGATGGAGCTGGGGCAGGAGGGGGAGCGCTTTCACGATGCGCGGGCGGTGGTTTGTCGGAAGGTGCGCGCGCGTGCGACTCGGGTTTAGTGGGCCGGGAGCGCGCGCCGGGAGCCTTGCGCATGACGGCGACTCCCTTGGGGGCTTCGGGTTGCGGCTGGGCGACAGTTGCGGGCGCGTCGGGCACAACGGGAGCCTGCGGCGGCGGGGACGGAGCCGGAGCCGGTCGTGCCGGTTGCTCGGAGGCCGCTCGGTTCGACGCAGGTACCGACTGCGCCGCGGGCTGAACCGTGCCTCGACCGGGCCCGAGCGTCGCGACTGCGATCACGAGGGCCAGAAGCACCAACGCTCCGAGCAGGAGCCACTGCGCGCCCGGCAAAGCTCGCGTCTGCTGCGCCGACGTCGGCGAGGCAGGTGCCACGCGCTGCTCCACCACTTCGCTCGGCGGTGGGGCGGCAGGCGCGGGAGCCTCGCCTCCTCGAGGACTGGGTGACGGCGCTCCCCGTGGACGTCGTGTCGGCGCCTCATCCTCACCGTCGAATCGCTTGGGACGCACGCGCAGGTCGTCGGTCACGCCAGGAGCGGGCGGCCGGTCGCTGACGCGCCCCCGCGAGGCGTCGCCGCGAGGCAGGGGTGGCTTGCTGCTCGAGCGCACACTCGGCTCAGCGTTGCTCCTCGGCGGCACCGACGAGATCGTCCTCGTAGGCATCCTCGGCGGCACTGACGAGATCGTCCTCGTAGGCATGCCCGGCGGCACTGACGAGATCGTCCTCGTAGGCATGCCCGGTGGCACTGACGAGATCGTCCTCGTGGGCATGCCCGGCGGCACTGACGAGATCGTCTTGGGAGGCGTGCTCGTCGGCGCCGGCGCGGGGATGGACCCCATCGGGAGCGTCTTGTTGGGTGAGCCTGCCAGCGATGGTGAACTCGACGGCGTTCGCTGCCCGCCGTCCACGTCGACGCCGATGCCTTGAAGCGTGTGCGTGCGCCTTTGCGCGAACGGCGCGCGCGGCGGTGCGCTCGACGAGGCGCGGGGCTTTGATGGCTCGACCGGAAGCTCCCTGGAACGCAATGGGGCCGCCGAGATTCCGCGAACACGCTGCACCAGACGCGCGATGGCCTCGCGACCGCCTTGGTCCAGCTTCACGAAGCGCACGCCCATGCCGGGAGGCCCGCTCGCGTCGTTGGCCCCGCGGCTCCACACCACGCGCCCGATCCCACTGAAGTCGTCGTCCGGTGCGTCGCTCGTGCACCCGAAGCGGATCAGCGCCCCGGGTGACGAAGGCCGTAGAGTCATCACGAACATCCCGCTCGGAGACAGGTCCCGGCACTCCGCCAGCACCGGTTGCTCCTCCGCGGGCTCGCGGTAGCGCGCCCGCAACAACACCTTCAGGCGCGGCTCTCTTCGGGTGTCGGTCACGTCGCGTCGAGCTTGGGGCGCTTTGGAACAGGAGCCCGGTCTGCTCAGCTGTTCGTATCAGCGGTGGCAGGCATTGACCATAGGGGCCAAGCCCCGTCCCGCCACGCTTCCTCGGCCGGCCGACGTGCCCGAGACCCGGTGCCGAGGCTCACTGGATCAGCGTTGGGCAGCCGTAGAGCACCGACACGCTCTGCGCGCCGTCGCTCTCGACGCGCGCGCACGTCTGGCCTTTGAGCTCGACGGTCGGCGGCGAGGTGGTGCTGTCGATGTCCCAGCCGTCGGCGCCGTTCTGGGGCACGAGCTGCCCGTCGACCTGAACGTTGAGCATGTCGAGCGCGGGTGGAGCCGACGAGAGCTGGAAGCGACAGGTCTTGATCAGGCTCGAGGTGATCGAATCGAGCACGCTCGTGAGCCCGCCCGCGCCGCCGGCAGCGCTCACCGCATAGTAGCTCGGAGGTGCCGCAGGGTTCGCTCGGCCCCCGGCTTGCGCGAACGAATCGAGCGACGAGGCGTAGCTCTCGGTGCCCGGAATCCCCACCACGAAGGTGTCGATGCCAGCCCCTGAAAGCGCTTTGATCTGTGAGAGTGTTTCCTGGTCGTCGAGGCAACCTGTCTGGGCGCCTGGACCCGCCATCGACGAATCGCAACAGTTCATCACCCCGCTCGGACACTGCCCGTCGAGGTTGACAGTGCAGGCTGCAGTCCCGCAGCTGAGCCCACTGTTGCAGTTCGGGCCGCCGTCCGTCGCGAGCAAGACGTACTTGTGACCGGGAAGGTTGGCACCGCCGCCCTTGGTGTAATAGTCGAGCGCGCGAGCGAGCGCGGCCGCGGTCGGTGTGCCCCCCTCAGCCATCGCGGCATCGAGCGCCATCGTCACCAACGGCAGCGCCGTGGCGCCCGCCTGTATGTCCACGTCCATGTCCGAGCCCGAGGGCAGCTCGCAGTGCGCGTGCGGGAACAGCTCG
>JBIOJD010000229.1:0-6449 GCA_044450485.1 Polyangiales bacterium
CCACCGCACACGCGCAGCGCGCGGTGCAGCTCGAGCGCTTCACTCCTTCGCTCGATGCCGAAGGCTTTCTCGGCGTGCAAGGCACGCGCACACCGGGAAGCGACCACATGACGCTCGGCCTCTTCACCGACTACGCGACCACGCTGTTGCAGGTCGACCGCTCGACGGGTGGCCCGGTGGACGTGGTCAAGCGCAGGTGGGGCTCGGTCCTGTCGGGTGAGCTCGGGTTAGGCCCTTCGGCGGCGCTCGGCGTGGCCGTGCCGCTCGTGCTGTACCAGCAGGGCGAGCGGCTCAGTGCGAGCGATCGTCACTTGGCCGCGTTCGCGCTCGGCGATCCCACGCTACACGTGCGCTACCGCTTTGTCGGCTCGGCTGCGGACACGCCCGACCAGCGCCGCGACGGGCCGGGGCTTGCGCTGCAGCTCAGCACCGATCTGCCTGGAGGAGACACCGATGCCTACGCGGGCGAAGGCGCGACGCGCGCGGAGGCGCGCTTGCTCGGCGACATGCACCTGCTCGGCGCGGGCATCGGCGGCAGCGTCGGCCTCCGGCATCGGTTCGAGGGGCGAAGGCTGTACGGCGTGCGGCTGCGCGACGAGCTGACCTTCGGCGCGGCGCTCAGGATCCTCATACCGCCGCTCTATCCGCTCTCGGGCTTGGTCGAGGTGCGTGGCGCAACCGATTTTCGTTCGCGCGCGACCACTGTGGTCGAAGGTGAGGCTGGGCTGCTCTACGTGCTCGGGCCGCAGCTCACGCTCGCCCTGGCGGTGGGGACCGGCTTCACGCAGGGCATCGGAACGCCGGCGTTTCGGGCGATCGCAGGCTTGTGGTACGCGCCCGGCAACTTCGACGCCGATCACGACGGCGTTCCGGACAGCCGCGACCAGTGCCCTTTCCTGGCCGAGGATCGCGACGGTTACAAGGACGACGACGGCTGTCCCGACCCGGACAACGACAACGACTTGGTTCCAGACGCCGACGACTTGTGCCCGAACGAAGCAGCCCTCGAAGACCGCGACAAAGACGAAGACGGCTGCACGGATAAATGACGCGGGACGCGGGCCTCTGCCCACACGAAGCGTTCTCTGCTAACTTGCGGCGCAATCATGCGCCTCGCGCTGATCTCGACTGCGTTGATCGCGGCGGGCTGTACGCCGCAAGGCGATCCTGGATTGCCCAAGGGCGGGCTGAGCGACAACTTCGAACGCGTCGACCTCGGCTCCGACTGGCTCAACACCGGTGGCCCGTACGCGATCCGCAACGGCATGCTGCACGTCAAGGGTGCGCGTAACAAGCCGTTGTGGCTGCGCCGCACGCTGCCTCGCGACGTGCGCGTGAGCTTCGACGTGCGGAGCGACTCGCCCGAAGGCGACATCAAGGTCGAGCTCTTCGGCGACGGCGTCTCCAAGGCCGAGGAGGTGAGCTACACCGCGACGAGCTACGTGGTCGTCTTCGGCGGTTGGGGCAACTCGCTCAACGTGATCGCGCGCATGAACGAGCACGGGGACGACCGGGTGGTTGGGCCACCCTACAAGGTCGTACAAGGCAAGACCTACCACATGACGATCGAGCGGCGGGGCTCGACCCTCACCGCCAGGACCGAGGACCACGAGCTGGCGAAAATGACCGATCCCCTTCCCCTGCACGGGCCGGGGCACGATCACTTTGCGTTCAACAACTGGCAATCCGACCTGTGGTTCGACAACTTGCGCGTGGAGCTGCCGTAGGCTGCGGTCCGCCAGGTGTCCGACCGCCTTTTTCGCGGTCGCCTGCGCATGTCATAGTCTAGCGAGCTGCGGTCTTCGGCGGCGCGCCGGCGACCCGCTGCGTCTTCGGCCTTGCGCCCATGGATCAACGCCAGTACGAGGCATCGCTCGCAGATGCGGAGATACGCCTCAGGCGGCTGCGCATGCTCTACGACCAGTGGTTCCACGGGCTCGAGCGCGCCGAGCCCCGGGTCCAGCGCGCCGAGGTGGACAAGCTGGTCGCGGCCCTGCGCCGTGCGCCCCAGCGCAACACCGCGCTGCGCTTTCGCTTCAATCAACTGGTCCAGCGCTACACGACGTACAACACGTACTGGCAGCGCATCACCCGGCAGATCGAGGAGGGGACGTATAAGCGCGACGTGTTGCGGGCGCGCCGGCGCTTCGGCGCTGACGGAGAGCAGGACCGCGGCGCGAACGCAAACGGCTACGAGCTGGATCTCGACATCGACATCGAGGCCGCGCTCGAGACGGCGGGGAGCCAGCCGCCTCTGCGAGCCACGAGCCATCCGCCGCCCGCGGACGATCGACCGCTGCGCGCGGCGCGCGAGATCACGCCTTTCGCGCAGCCAGCCGACATGTTGAGCGGTGCGCCGCGTCCGCCCAGCGCTCCGCCGCGCGTCGTGCTGCCGCGACCGTCCGGCAAGCCGCCGCCCGTGCCGCTGCCGAAGGCGCCGCCGCCGGCCGGGCTCGGTGCCCCGAGGTCTGCGCCGAGCGCGAAGCAAAAGGGCGTGTCCGACGAGCAGATCCAAGGGATCTACCAGCGCTACCTCGATGCGCGTCGCCAGAACCAGGAGCGGACCGACAACGTGAAGCTCGAGAGCGTGGCCAAGACCGTGCGCGACATGCTGCCCAAGCTCGAGCAAAAGCACGGCGGCAAGCAGATCGACTTCGAGGTCGTGGTGCGCGACGGCCGCGTCGCCCTCAAGCCCGTGGCCAAGTGACTTGGGGCGGCACGCGTCACTCGCGTTTGCGGGCGCGGCCTCGTCGCGGCCGCGGCGGCTCGCGGCCGGGCTGCGGGTCGTCCACCAGATATCGGTAGATCATGTCCGCGAGCTCTTCGGTCAGCGTCTCGTCGTCGAGCCCGGGTGGATGCTCGAGCATCCGCGACAGCATCGATGCGCGTACCGACTGGAACACGACGAACGCCGCGGCGTCGATGTTGGTGCGGCGAATCGGCAGGCTCGACATCGACAGGAACGTTCGGACCACAGAGACCACGTGCAGGTCGAACGCGTGCACCCGATCGGCCGACGCCACGCGTAGGCCTTCGAGCGCGAGCACGCGGTGCAAGCCAGGCGCGGCCGCGTAGAGCTTGAGCAGCCCCTCGATCACCCTGCGCGCGACCTCGCGCCCCGGACCGATGGCTCCGGCCGCGAGCACGCGCTGCATCAACTCCATCGCGCGCTCGAACTCGCGGTCTTGGAGCGCGTCGAGGATCGCATCGCGGTGGGAGAAATATTGGTAGAGCGTGCCGATGCTTATCCCCGCGACTTCGGCCACCCGCGTGGTGGTCGCCGCGTCCGGTCCCTCGCGATCCAGAATGCGAGTGGTGGCGTCGAGAATGCCCGTGACCGTTGCCCGCGATCGTGCCTGCCGAGGCTGTTTTCGTGCTGGTTTTCGCGCCACGTCCGAGCTCTCTCAAAAACCCGAGGCTTATGCGAATGGACAGTCCGAGTGAAAAATGAGCATGCTCACGGCTTGCAAATCAAGGCCCCACTCGGCCGATTCACGGATTTGTAGCACGGAGAGCATGAGCCAATCGATCACATCCTCAACCGACGCCCTCGCTACAGACCTCGTGGGCAGCGCGATTCCCGCGGCCCCCGCGTCGAGCGACGACGAGACCGGGCGTGGGCATGGGCTCTCGTTCATCTTCTGGCTGCTCGAGCAGCGCGGCGCGCTGCTGCTCTCGGTCCACGTGCTGATCGCGGCGGCGATCACGCTGCTGATCGGCGGCGGGCCAGTCGAGTTTGCGCTGGCATGGCTCGCGGTGCCGCTCGTCTCGATCGTGCTCCCGCTGCTCTACCTGATCTACCGCTCGTACCAACACGACGCGGGCGCTGCGAACTGGGAGCCTTACATCGCTTGGAAGGACGAGGCCGAGGCCGCCCGCTGGCGCGGCAAGAAGATCCCGATGGAGATCCTGTACGAGGCCTACATGGCCGAGAAGATCGACTTCAAGCAGGACCTCTACGAGGTGATGTTGCGCCGCAACAAGCTGTTCCGTTTCTGCTTCACTTGGGGCGACATCAAGTTCTACTTCTTCGAGTTTCTGCGGCAGAACGTCACCCACAGCCAGAAGTCGGACAGCAACGACATCGTCCACGTCTACGATCGCGGCAACGACTTCTACAACTGGTTCCTCGGCGACGTGATGATCTACACGAGCGGGATCTTCCGCGACCCGTCGGAGTCGCTCGAGACCGCTCAGATGCGCAAGCTCGAGACCGTTTGCAAATACGTGCAGATGAAGCCGGGCGACAAGCATCTCGACATCGGTTGCGGCTGGGGCACGCTCGCCAACTACGCGGCCAAGGAGCACGGCACCACCAGCACCGGCATCACGCTGGCCAAGGAGCAGGCTGCGTGGGCGATGGATCGCGCCAAGGAGAAGGGCGTTCAAGATCGCGTGCGCTTCATCGTCGACGACTACCGCAACCTGCCGCGCGAGAAATGGGACAAGATCACCTGCCTCGAGATGGCCGAGCACGTCGGCATCAAGAACTTCCAACGCTTCTTGCTGCAGGTTCGCAGCATGCTGAAGGACGACGGCATCTTCTACCTGCAGATCGCCGGCCTGCGCCGCCCCTGGCAATACGAAGACTTCGTCTGGGGCTTGTTCATGGGCAAGTACATCTTCCCGGGCGCTGACGCGAGCTGTCCGCTGGCCTTCGTGATGTCACAGGCCGAGCGCGCGGGATTCGAGGTGCACCGAGTCGAGAACTGCGGCGTGCATTACTCGGTCACGATCCGCAAGTGGTACGAGAACTGGATCCGCAACGAGGCCGCGATCGTGGCCAAGTACGGTCAGCGCTGGTACCGCATGTGGCTGATGTTCCTCGGTTGGTCGACGATCATCGGCGCGCAGGGCAGCTCGACCGTGTTCATGATCACGATGGCCAAGAACCTCAAGCACGACAAATCCTCGGTCAGCGCCGAAGAGGCTGCGGGCGTAGCCTACAGCCGCACCGAGCGCTGGATCGGGCCGGACCCCGTCGCCACCCAACAATAGGAGCCGCCATGGCCCAGGCAGATCTCGTGGTCGAAGAGCTGAAGGTCGGTGACGGCGCCGAGGCGCGGTCGGGCAGCAACGTGACCGTGCACTATGTGGGCACTCTGACCAGCGGAAAGAAGTTCGACAGCTCACGTGATCGCGGCAAGGGCTTCAGCTTCAAGCTCGGTGCGGGCCAGGTGATCAAGGGTTGGGACCAAGGCGTGGCCGGCATGAAAGTGGGCGGCATGCGCAAGCTCACGATTCCCCCGCACCTGGCCTACGGCGACAGAGGCTTCCCCGGAGCGATCCCGCCATCGTCGACGTTGATCTTCGAGGTCGAGCTACTCAGCGTGGGCTGATGTAGCGATTCGCTCGCGCGCAGCGCGACGAACAGGTGCTGGCGTAGAGCTTTCATGCTCGTCTGATCGTGCGCGCACAGCGGGAGCCCGTGGTGGCGGGCGGCGATGTTCTCGACGTGCTCGGCCGGCGCCAGGTCGCGCTTGTTCAGCACGAGCAAGCGATCGATCTCGGCGATCCCGAGCTCTTGCAGCAGCTCTTCGGTCGTGGCCATGTGCTCCTCGCAGCTCGGGTCCGACACGTCCACGACTTGCAGCAGCACGTCGGCGTCGGCGGCTTCTTCGAACGTGGCACGAAACGCGGCGAACAGATCCTTCGGCAGATCGCGCACGAAGCCGACCGTGTCGGTCAGCACGATCTCGCGGTCGACCAGGAACGTTCGCCGCGAGGTCGGGTCCAGCGTGGCAAAGAGCTTGTTCTCGGCCAGCACCTCGCTGCCGGTGAGGCCATTGAGCAGGGTGCTCTTGCCGGCGTTGGTGTAGCCCACGATCGCGACCACGGGCACGCCGCGCCGCTCGCGCAGGTGCCGGCGCTGCTCGCGTTGCCGGGTCGAGCGCGTGAGCCGAGCTTCGAGCGTCGCGATCCGTTCGCGCGCGCGGCGCTTGCCGATCTCGAGCTTGGTCTCGCCCGGGCCGCGGCCGCCGATGCCGCCGGTCAGGCGCGAGAGCGAGTCGTCGCGCGTGCCCAGACGCGGCAGCAGGTAGCGCGTCTGCGCGAGCTCGACTTGCAGCTTGCCATCCACGCTCGTGGCGCGCTGTGCGAAGATGTCGAGGATGAGCTGGGTGCGGTCGAGCACGCGCAAGTCGCTCACCTTGGAGATCGCGCTCGCTTGAGCCGGGCTCAGCTCGCGGTCGAAGATCAGTACTTCGGCGTCGAGCTGCATCGCGCGCAGCACGGTGTCTTCGAGCTTGCCGCGGCCGAGCACGAGCTTCGGGTCCGGGCGGTCGCGCGCCTGCAACACGGTGTCGGCCACCACCACGCCTGCGGTACGCGCGAGCTCGCGCAGCTCGGCCAGCGACTCGCGGGCTTTGTCGGTCTCCCGCGGTCCGCACACGTGCACGAGGATCGCTCGCCCATCCTTGCCCGTCACGGCGCGGGTGCGGCCTTCGCGC
>JBIOJD010000230.1:0-6428 GCA_044450485.1 Polyangiales bacterium
GTTGATCAGCGTGCCGCCGAGGTCATTGGCGCCGCACGACAGCAACCACTGCGACTGGCGCAGGCCCTCTTTCACCCAGGACGTCTGCACGTTCTTGAAGCTCGCGCCGAGCATCAGCCTGCAGATCGCCATCAGGCGCAGCACGTCGTCGCCGCTCGGGCCGGGTCGCACGTCGGGCAACATCTGCTTCATGTGCAGCGGCGCTTCGGCGTGCACGAACGACAAAGGCACGATCTCCGTGAAGCCGCCCGTGTCTTGCTGAATCGAGCGCAGCAGCGCGAGGTGAGCCATGCGCTCTTCGTCGCTCTCGATGTGGCCGTACATGATGGTTGCGGTCGTGGGCAGACCGATGCGGTGCGCGGTCGTGATCACGTCGATCCACTCGGCAGTCGTGATGCGGCCGCCCGCGAGGCGCCTGCGCACGCGATCGTCGAGGATCTCGGCCGAGGTGCCGGGCAGCGATCCCAGGCCTGCCTCCTGCAGCGAAAGCAGTTGCTCGTGCACCGAAAGCCCTGCGAGCTCGGCGCCGTACTTGATCTCCTCGGGCGAGAATGCGTGCACATGGATCGCAGGCGCCGCGCGCTTCACCGCGCGCAAGAGATCCAGATAGAGCGTCGGGCGAGCGCGCGGCGGCAGGCCGGCCTGGATGCAGACCTCGGTCGCGCCGACTTCTTGCGCTTCGAGCACGCGCCGAACCACCTCGTCGCTGTCTAGGTAATACGCCTCTTCGGAGCGGTTCGTGCGCGAGAACGCACAGAACTTGCAGGCCTTCACGCACACGTTGGTGAAGTTGACGTTGCGGTTGACGACGTAGGTGACGACCTCGCCGACCTGCTCGCGGCGCATGACATCGGCCACATGGAGCAGCGCGTGCAGATCGGCGCCGCGTGCAGAGCACAGGCGGACGGCTGGCCCGACCTCGAGCGGATGACCCTGCAGGCTCGCTTCGAGGATCGCACGCACGTCGGCGCTCACCGCAGAGAACGTGTGCTCGAGCGCGCTCATGCTGCGCCCTCCCCTACCGCCACAGCCGCTGCTTCCGAGCCGCGGTCGCCGAGCCCGATCCACCGCTCGAATCGCGTCATGTCCCCGCGGGCCGCGACCACCGCAGCGCGCAGGGTCTCGTCGAGAAAGCCCTCTGCCGCGAGGTAACGCGGATAGATCGGCAAGCGAGGCTGCAGCGCGAAGCCTTCGTCGCGGCAAGCGCGCGCCAGCCCCTCGAGCTGTGGCCACGGATGGCGCGGATTGATGTAGTCGGGGCTGACCGGCGAGATGCCGCCGAAGTCGTTGATGCCTGCGCGCAACAACAACGCGGTGCGCTCCGGGTTGAGGTTCGGCGGGGACTGCACGCTCACGTCGGGGCCGAGGATCAAGCGCGCCATCGCCACCGCGTGCGCCATCTCCACGTCATCGGGCGCTTCGCTCTCGGCCATCGGCACGTTCGGGCGCGGCGTGAAGTTCTGCACGATGACTTCCTGGATGTGACCGTGGCGCCGGTGCAGCGCCGCGATCGCCAGCAGGCTCTGCACGCGCTCGCGCCGCGTCTCGCCAATGCCGACCAAGATGCCCGTGGTGAACGGGATCGCGAGCTCGCCGGCCTCTTCCAGCATGCGCAGCCGCACCGCGGGGCGCTTGTCCGGCGCGCGATGGTGCGGCATGCCCGGCTCGCACAGCCTCGGGCTCACGTTCTCGAGCATCAGGCCGAGGCTCACGTTGACGCGCTTCAGTCGCCGCATCTCGTCTTTGCTGAGCACGCCTGCGTTGGTGTGCGGCAGCAGCCCGAGCTCGAGCGCACGCAGGCAAGCCCACTCGAGGTAGTCGACCGTGCTGTCGTGACCGAGGGTGCGAAGCTGCTCGCGATAATCGCGGAACGCGCCCTCCGGTTTGTCGCCGAGGCAGAGCAGCGCCTCGACGCAGCCCTGGGCGCGGGCGCGCTCGAGCCAGGTCGACACCTCGTCGTGGCTCATGGTCCAGGCGCCGGCCTCGCCAGGCGACCGCCGGAACGAGCAGTAGTCGCAGCGGTTGCGGCACAGGTTCGTGATCGGCAAGAAGACCTTAGGCGAGAAGGTCGCCACGCGTCCGAAGGCGTGGTCGCGCACGGCCGCCGCGGCGCGCATGATCGCGGGTAACTCCTCAGGGCCGGCGTCGGCCAGCTCGAGCGCCTGGGCCTCGGAAAGCGGCTCACCGTCCGCCAAACGCTCGGTGGGAGAGCGGAGCATCGTGGGTTCGGGCCGATCGCGGTCCCGCGCAGGCACACTTTCCCAGTCGGGCACACGAGTCAAGGCCGCGCCTGCCCCGCTAACGCCCCCCAAGCGGGTGACTCCCGCCGGCCGCCGCGCTACCCTGTGCGCCTAATCTCGCGGGCGGAGGCATAGGGACATGAGAGCTTCGACTTATTTCTTCTTGATGGCGGTCGCTGCGGTGGGCTGCGGCGGCGGAAGCGGCTCGGCCAGCACCAGCGGCGCAACCACCGCCAAGGCAGCGGCCGAAGCCCTGACGACGGGTCTCACCATCAAGAATGGCACGCTCAAGGCGGGCGGCATCGCGGCAGCCACCGCCAGCATGGTGATGCTGACGCAGACGGATCCCCCGATCTCGCTCGCGCCCGGCGGCGGCGCGCTGATGACGCTCGATGCGGACAACCCGGACGAGAGCAGCGACCCAGTCGAGTCCACGCTGATGCAGTTCCAGGACTCCGACAGCCACTTCGAGGTGCCCCGTAGCTCGGGGAACGCGGACGGGGGCACGGGCGCACAGGGTGTAGCTCACCTCGAGGCGGACATGAGCGTCGACAAAACGGCGTGCGACAACCTCTGCAACAAGAAGTTTCAGCTCAAGATGATGCAAGCCGTGGTGCTCCACAGCGGCAAGGTGAGCAAGCAGCTCATGCGCGACGTCGAGCTCGATTGCAGCAAGGACGGCAGTGCGAGCAAGTGCGGCGGCAGCACAAGCAGCGGCACCAAGGACGCCGGAAAGGCCGCCACCGGCACGAGCGGCACGAGCGGCGGCAGCAAGGATGCGGGCACATCGAGCTCGAGCGCCGCGATGAAGGCGGCGACCTACGCAGGCGAGGTCACGAGCTCCATCGCCGCGTTCGACACCACGGCCTGCGCTTGCGGAACCGCGCCTGACAAGATGACGAGCAAGACCTACTGCTCGACCGCACCCTACCCCATGAGCGTCGTCACCTGCATCCAGAGCGCGATCATGGCGTCGACAGACCCGAACTTGTCGACCGACGCGAGCTGCGCCAAGCTCGCCTTCGACTCGGTGGCGATGTCCTGCTCGTCGGGCTGCACCTGCACCGCTGCCGCGATCAACGCCGCCATGCAGAGCATGAATTGCGTCACGATTGCAGGAACCGAGGCCTGCATTCCGAAATCGGCGAGCGACGCCGGAGCGCGGCCCGCGGACGGCGGACACTGACGGTCGGCCTCGACGCTCGCCGGCGGGCGCCCCGTGGCAGCCCGCTCCGCGTGCTTACGTAACGAGTCGATGGAAACCCCCTCGACCACCGCCGACGGCGGCTTCGGGCCGATCGACCGCGCTTACGCGACCCTTCGGCTCGGCGCGCTGCTCGTAGGCGCCGGCTACCCCTATTTGGCCCGCGCTGGCTCGGGCATGCGCGATTCGGTGCTGATCGCGTTCGCGGTCTTCGCCGTCTACGGCGCGGTCTTCTACACTGCGGGCCTCGGCTGGCTGCGCGACGCCAGCCACAAGCGTCGCTTCTATGCAGCGCTCGGCGCCGCGGACCTCGCGTTCGTGATCGTGCTGATGAACATGACCGGCGGTCAGGCGAGCCCCTTCTATCGCGCGCTCTACCTGTGGGTCGCGATGCCGGCGTTCTACTTCGGGTTCCGGACCGGCACGGTCGCGTCAGCGGTGGCTTTTCTGGCGTTCACCGCGCTGTTCGACGTGAGCGACCACAACCCATGGGAGGTGCTGGTGCGCGCCGGCGGGCTGCTGCTGCACGGCCCCGGCATCGGCTACCTCGTGGACCGCGATCGGGAGCACCGCGCCCAGGTCCGCGCGCTGCAAGCTCGGGTGGATCAGCTCGAGCACGCGCACTGAGCGGTTCTCGACCGTGAATTCTCCGCTATCATGCCGGCACGCTGGCAAGGAGGCGGAGCATGTCGAGATCGTGGCGATCGTTGAGCGTGTTGGCTGCCGTAGTGGCCGTCGCGTGCGCCTCGAGCAGCCCGAGCGGGCCAAGCGTCGCAGAACTGCCAGGCCTGCTCGCCGAGAACGCGTGCACCTCGCTCGAGGGCTGCTTCGACTCGCGCACCCTCCGCTACGCCTTCGGCGACGCGGGTTGCAAAGTGCGCCTGCAGGCCGCGATCGAGGACAGCGATTTCGGCTATGTGCAGGACTCGATCGACGCGGGCCGCGTGAGCTACGACGCGAGCAAGGTCGACGGATGCCTCGACGCGATCAAGGCCCTGGGGTGCAGCTTCTCGACCACGCGATTGTTCGAGAAGGACGCCTGCAAGGGTGTCTTCACCGGTCACGCCAAGGCCGGTGCCAAGTGCACGGTGGGTGAAGACTGCGACAGCGGATTGTTTTGCCAGCACGACGCAACCACCTGTCCCGGTACCTGCAAAGCGCTGCTCAAGCCAGGATCTACCTGCGACTCCGCCGACCAATGCGCAGACGGGCTCGCCTGTTCGAAGAGCACCGCCACGTGCGAGGAGCCTTCTCATGCCGGCGAGGCCTGCGGCGGCGGCGTCGCCGGCGAGTGTGCGGGCGGTCTGAGCTGCGTGGGCGACGACGAGACCACGGGCACCGCGGGCATGTGCCGGCACACCAACAGCATCCTCGTCGGCAAGCTTGGAGACACCTGCGACATCAAGACCGGGGCGTTGTGCACGGAAGGCCTGACCTGCGCGGCCAGCATCAAGGGTGGCACGGCGTCGTTCGACTGCGAGATGCTCGCGGCCGCGGACGCGTCGTGTCGCTTCGGCGTACCGGCTCCGTGCCAGAGCGACCAGTATTGCAGCGCGGACATCTCGCTGGGTCAGATCGACGGGAAATGCACGCCTGCGCCCGCCGCTGGCGAGAGCTGCCTCACTTTGACCGGAAGCCCGGCCTGCGCGCCGGGCCTGTTCTGCGACGTCGACGCCCGCTGTCATCCGGTCAACCGGCTCGGGCAGCCGTGCGTCAGCGACGACGGCTGCGCCAGCGGCCTGTGCACGAGCGGGAAGTGCCAGCGTCCCAAGCAGTGCACGCTCTAGCCGGGCAAGGGGGTACCTGATGAGCAGAATGCGTAGCGGTGCGCCGGAAGCGCCTCGAAGCGGCGCCGAGAACAGCGCCCAGCTGATCGTCGATCAATTCCTCGACGCCGCGCAGCAACACGGGGCCAGCGACATCCACGTCGAGCCGTACACCGACCGCGTGGTGATCCGCTTGCGCGTAGACGGCCGGCTGCACGTCTTTAAGGAGATGCCGCTCGAGATGCTGCCGCAGCTCATCTCGCGGCTCAAAGTCCTGGCGCGCATGGACATCGCGGAAAAGCGCATGCCCCAGGATGGACGCTTCTCCATCATGGCGAGCGACGGATCGCGCGACTACCGCGTCGCGACCGTGCCCATGCTCGAGGGCGAAAAGGCCGTGGTTCGCCTCTTGATGCAGAACCTCTCGAAGCTCGACTTCCGCCGCGTCGGCTACACCGAGCGCAATGTCCAGATCTACGAAGGGCTGCTCGCCAAACCGCACGGGCTGCTCCTGCACTGCGGACCCACGGGCAGCGGCAAGACGACCGCGCTCTACGCAGCCATCAACCACCTGCGCCAGGACTGGCGCAACATCCAGACCATCGAGGATCCGGTCGAAGGTCGCCTCGACGGCATCAACCAAGCGCAGGTCAACGCCGACATCGGCCTCACGTTCGCGAAACTGCTGCGCGGCTTTCTGCGGCAAGACTGCGACATCATCTTGGTGGGCGAGATCCGCGATCAGGAGACCGCGAATCTCGCCGTGCAGGCCTCGCTCACCGGACACTTGGTCCTCGGCACGCTTCACACCAACAGCGCGATAGGCGCCGTCTCGCGCTTGGTCGAGATGGGCGTGCCGACCTTCTTCGTCGCCACCGCGCTGGTAGGCGTGGTCAGCCAGCGCCTCGTGCGACGCCTGTGCAAGACCTGCAGGCAGCCCTATACCCCGTCAGCCGAAGTGGCCGCGCAGCACGGCTTGCGGCCAGAGCACGTATTCTACAACGCCACCGGCTGCGTCGACTGCAACCAGATGGGCTTCCGCGGGCGCATCGGCATCCAAGAGGTCCTGACCGTCGGCCCCGAGCTGCGCGACGCGATCGGTCGCTCCATCCCCGAGCCCGAGCTCCACCGCCTCGCGGTCCAACACGGCCTCGTCAACATGTTCCGCGACGGCCTAGGCAAAGCCGTCATGGGCCTGACCACGATGGAAGAGGTCTA